>NZ_JBXFWM010000021.1:0-66411 GCF_056856655.1 Stenotrophomonas sp. STEN033 | reverse complement strand
TTACCCATCCGTGATTGGAAGGCAGCCCTGAACCGATTTACCATCCAGTTTGAGGGGCGGCTCCCTCAGCTGTAACCCGAATCCCGTTTACACAAAAATCTGCACACGCTCACTCCCGGCCAGAAGCAGACGTCAGGCTGCCCAATGGAATCAGGACGTCCGAGCCCTGTCTGATGGTGTCTTCGCAGCTGAACTAACACACCATGCGTCATGCGGTGGCCCAGGCTGCTACTGGCCGGGAGCCTGATCTGGACTTATCATGCGGATCGGAGATGGCGTACCTCCCTTAACCACCGCAGCTTCCAAGCGGTTGATGACGCCTGCAGTTGCCTGACCTCGGTTGGGGCTGCAGGCTGTTGCCCTGACGCCCCGCTCGCTGGTCAGCCCGATTCCTTGTCGCGGGTGACCATGTTGAAGATCAAACGTTCCAGATTGCTGGATCCTCCGTCCCACCTTGTGAAGTGGACGCTACTTGCCTGCTTGGTCGCTGTATTGGCAGGCAGCGCCTCCGCGTTCTTCCTCCTGTCTCTGGATCTGGCCACCGATTGGCGGCTGGCGCACCCGTGGGCGATCTGGCTGCTCCCCGTTGCCGGCTTTGCAGTGGGGTTGGTGTATCACTTGGTGGGCAAGCCGGTCGACGGCGGCAATAACCTCATCATTGACGAAATTCATGACCCCAAACGGGTCGTACCACTCCGCATGGCACCGCTGATCCTGGGAGGCACGCTGGTTTCGCACCTGTTCGGTGCCTCGGTGGGTCGGGAGGGTACAGCGGTTCAAATGGGGGCCGCGTTGTCCGACCAGCTCACCGGTCTATTCCGCCTCACATCAGAAGAGCGCCGCATTCTGCTGATGGCGGGGATGAGCGCAGGCTTCGCATCGGTGTTTGGCACACCGCTGGCGGGCGCGGTATTTGGCCTGGAAGTGCTGGCCATCGGCCGGATGCGGTATGACGCGCTATATCCTTGTCTGGCGGCGAGCATTCTGGCCGACCAGGTGGCTCGCGCCTGGGGCGTCCACCATGCCCACCACACCATTGCCGGGATCGTTCCGATCGGTGTCTGGAGTGTCGTGGCGATGGTCCTGTCTGGAATTCTATTTGGGTGGGTCGGCCGACTGTTCTCCACGTCGGCGCACCACCTCGGGGCGCTGATCAAGCGCCACATCCGCTACGCGCCCCTGCGGCCCTTTCTCGGCGGCATTGTGATTGCTGTCGCCGTATGCGCCCTTGGTTCGCAACAATACATCGGGCTCGGTACTGCATACATTGCCGGATCATTCGATCACCCCATGCGCCCGTGGGATTTTGCAGGCAAGTTCGGATTCACCGTCGTCTCGCTGGCATCAGGGTTTAAGGGCGGCGAAGTCACCCCGCTTTTCTACATCGGCGCCACCTTGGGCAATGCGTTGGCTCCCTTGATGCATCTTCCGTTTTCCTTCATGGCCGGTATCGGATTTGTCGCGGTGTTTGCCGGAGCTGCCAACACCCCTATTGCAACTACCCTGATGGCCATGGAGCTGTTTGGAGTGGATATGGGGCCGCTGGCGGCCATCGCGTGCGTCACCGCCTATCTGTTCTCAGGCCACACCGGCATCTACAACGCACAACGCTTGGCGCATGGAAAGCGAACGCTGGAACTGCACGCTGCCGAGCCGCGCCTGTCCGACCTAGCAGCGTTACCGCGCCATCGCCCAACCCGCCATGGCAGCCAGCAACACCACCACGATCGGCGGTGCACGCGCGACGACCAGTAGCCCGAACGCAACCAGCGCCATCGCGACATCCCATCGGTCATGGATCGCACTCGTCCACACCGGGTCGTACAACGCAGCCAACAGGATCCCGACGACCCCGGCGTTGACGCCTGCAATTGACGCCTGCAGATCCTTGCGGTGGCGCAGGGACTCCCAGAAGGGCAGCACTCCTACGAGCACGAGAAAGGCAGGCATGAAAATGACCACCAACAGCGCAAGGCCTCCTGCCCAGCCACCGAGGGACCCCTCGGCCATAGCCCCCAAGTAAGCCGCAAAGGAGAAGAGAGGGCCCGGCACCGCCTGCGCCGCACCATACCCGGCGAGCAGGTCCGCCGTGCTCAGGGAGCCGCTTTGGACAACCGCGGTCTGCAGCAACGGCAGCACGACATGGCCGCCGCCGAAGACCAGGGCGCCAGCGCGGTACACACCCTCCAACAGCACGGCCAAGGGGGAGCCGCTAGCCACCGCCCACAAGGGCAGCAGAACAAGCGGCAGGACCAGTAGCACCAGTGCCACCGTGCCGGTTCTTCGCGAGACGGAATAGCCGCCGTCTAATTGGCCGGAAGCCGGTTCGATATTCAGTATCCAGCGACCGACCAGTCCGCTAGCGATGATCACCACGATCTGGCCGGCGACCGAGGGCATGGACAAGGTCAACACAGCCGCGAAAACCGCCATCGCTGCCCGTAGACGATCCGGGCACAGGGATCGGGCCATTCCCCATACTGCTTGGGCCACCACTGCAACTGCCACGATCTTCAGGCCATGCAGCCAGCCGGATTCAATGATGGCCTGGTATTTGGCAACGCCCAAAGCGAACAGGATCATCAGCACGGCCGACGGCAGCGTAAAGCCGGCCCAAGCGGCCAACAGGCCAGGCCAGCCGGCGCGACGCAAGCCCAGCGCCATGCCTACCTGGCTGCTGGCCGGGCCTGGCAGTAGCTGGCACAGGGCCACCAGATCGGAGTAGCTACAGTCCGTCAGCCAACGGCGGCGTTCGACGAACTCGAGGCGGAAGTAGCTCAGGTGGGCGATTGGACCGCCAAACGACGTCAGCCCCAGTCGCAGGAACACCAGGAAGACGCGCCATGCGCTGTCGCTTGTCGTGGGATTCAGCGCCGGCATGGGGCATGACCTCCTGTGGTTCTCAGCGGTGGCAAGCCCAGCCTGGCAATGGGATCACAGCGTCGAGCTTCCGGTATGCCCGGTCACCCACTCTCCATCTTCCTTTCGGAACGGTCCGGGCAGCGGCGGCAGGATCTCCAGCACCACTTCCGAAGGCCGGCATAGACGAGTACCCCTATCGGTTTGTACGAGAGGACGATTGATGAGTATCGGGTGCGCCAGCATCGCATCTAGCAGCGCGTCGTCGCTCAGTGCTGCGTCGCCTAACCCGAGCTCGTCATACGGCGTTCCCTTCTGCCGGATGGCATCGCGCACGCTCAACCCTGCCGCCGTAATGAGTTCGACAAGACGAGCGCGGCTGGGTGGGTTGGCCAGGTAGTCGATCACTTCCGGCTCGATCCCGGCAAAGCGGATCAGCGCCAAGGTATTGCGCGAGGTGCCGCACTTTGGGTTGTGATAGATGACAGCGTTCACGCGCTTTCCTCTTGGTTCAAAACGGTCTCCACCACGCCTGCGGCAGCGGCCAGCGCCGCCGCCTCGACGGCCCCCTTGCGCTCGCTGTAGCGGTCCACCAGGTAGTCACTGCGCCCGCGCACCAGCAGAGTGAACTTGACCAGTTCCTCCATCACGTCCACCACGCGATCGTAATACGCCGAAGGCTTCATTCGACCGTCGTCATCGAACTCCTGCCAGGCTTTGGCCACCGAGGACTGGTTGGGAATTGTCACCATCCGCATCCACCGGCCGAGCACGCGCAGCGCGTTGACCACGTTGAACGACTGGGAACCGCCGCAGACCTGCATCACTGCCAGCGTACGGCCCTGGGTGGGTCGCACGCTGCCCTCTTCGAGCGGCAGCCAGTCGATCTGGTTCTTGAATACCGCCGTAAGGGTGCCGTGGCGTTCCGGGCTGACCCAAACGTGCCCTTCCGACCACAGCGAGGCCTGGCGCAGCTCCTGCACCTTGGGGTGGGTGGCCGGCACCGAGTCAAGCATCGGCAGCTCATGTGGATCGAACAGGCGGGTTTCCGCCCCAAGCTGCTCCAGCAGCCGCTGCGCCTCCAGCGCCAGCTTGCGACTGAACGACTGCGGCCGCAGCGAACCGTACAGGATCAGGATGCGTGGCCGGTGTGGCTGCGCGGCCGGATCGTTGAGCTTGGCGGCCGTGGGAATATCCATGGCACCCGGGACCACGTTGGGGATCTGCTGCACGGGGGTTGTCCTGTCATTTTGCTTCGATTATTCTAGAATCATGGAACATAAGAACGCAACCCACGCCTTGGCAGCCCTGGGTCATGCCACCCGCCTGTCGATCTTCCGTCTTCTGGTCCAGGCGGGTGGCGCCGGCAAGCTGGCCGGCGACATTGCCCAAGCCCTCTCTTTGCCTGGCGCCACGCTCTCCTTCCACCTGAAGGAACTGCTGGCCGCGGGACTGATCAGCGCCGAGCAACGTGGCCGGACCATCTGCTACCGGGCCGAGTTCGTGGCGATGAACGCGCTGGTGGCCTACCTCACCGAAAACTGCTGTGCCGACGAACAGGCCTGTGAACGCCCCGAAGGCTGCTGACCCCTTACCCCAGAGATCGCCAAAATGACCCGTCGTGTTCTGTTCCTTTGTACCGGCAATTCCGCGCGCAGCGTGTTGGCCGAATCGACCCTGAAAAAGTGGGGCGAAGGCCGCTATCAGTCTTTCAGTGCAGGCAGCCAGCCAGCCGGTCGGGTCAATCCGTTCGCCATTGCCCAATTGCAGCGCGAGGGCTTCCCGGTGGAGGGCCTGCGCAGCAAGTCCTGGGACGAATTTGCCGAAGCGGATGCTGCTGCCATGGATCTGATCGTCACCGTGTGCGACAGCGCGGCCGCCGAGGCGTGCCCGGTTGTGTTTGGCGATTTCGTGCGCGTGCACTGGGGCCTGTTCGACCCGGCCGGTGTGGAAGGCTCGGATGCACAGAAGGCTGAAGCGTTCGACCGGGCGCATCAGATCATCAAGGCCCGGCTGAAGGCCTTCCTGGAGATTCCTGACGGGGCATGGGATGACCGTGCGTCTCTCAAGGCCCAGCTTGATCCGATTGCGCAGATCCACTGACCGTCTTCCCGGAAACCCCCATGACCACTGACACCTCCCGCCTGTCGTTTCTGGACCGGTACCTGACGCTGTGGATCTTCGCCGCCATGGCGCTCGGCGTCGGCCTGGGCGCGCTGTTCGAAGGCGTGCCCAGCGCGTTGAACAGCCTTTCCGTAGGGTCGACCAACATCCCGATCGCCATTGGCCTGATTCTGATGATGTACCCGCCGTTGGCCAAGGTGAAGTACGAGGAACTGCCCACCGTCTTTGCCGACAAGCGCGTGCTGATGCTCTCGCTGCTGCAGAACTGGATCGTGGGCCCGTTCCTGATGTTCGGCCTGGCGGTGCTGTTCCTGCGCGACTACCCCGAGTACATGACCGGCCTGATCCTGATCGGCCTGGCGCGCTGCATCGCCATGGTGCTGGTGTGGAACCAGCTCGCCCGCGGCGACGGCCAGTACGTGGCCGGCCTGGTGGCATTCAACTCGATCTTCCAGATCGCGCTGTTCAGCGTCTACGCGTGGTTCTTCCTTTCCTGGTTGCCGCCGGTGTTCGGACTGCAGGGCAGCGTCATCGATGTCAGCGTCTGGACCATCGCCGAGGCGGTTCTGATCTACCTGGGCATCCCGTTCCTGGCCGGCTTCCTCACCAGCCGATGGCTGAAGGCGCGCAAGGGCGTGCAGTGGTATGAAGAGAAGTTCCTGCCTGCCATCAGCCCGATAACGCTCGCCGCACTACTGTTCACCATCGTGGCGATGTTCAGCCTGAAAGGCGGTGACGTGCTGCGGATTCCCATGGACGCGGTGCGCATCGCGATCCCGCTGACGTTGTACTTCATCATCCAGTTCGTCGTCAGCTTCTTCATGGGCAAGCTGATCGCCAAGGACTATCCACGAACCACTGCGATCGCGTTCACCGCGGCAGGCAACAACTTCGAACTGGCCATCGCGGTAGCCATCGCGGCCTTCGGCCTGGCCTCGCCGGTCGCCTTCGCCGCCGTCATCGGCCCGCTGGTGGAAGTGCCGGTACTGATCCTGCTGGTCCATGTCGCCCTGCGGCTGGGCAAGCGCTACTTTCCTGCCGATGCACGGAGCCGCTGAGCCATGAGCACCACCCGACACATTCCATTGCTGATCCTTGGTTCCGGCCCGGCCGGCTGGACCGCTGCCGTCTATGCAGCCCGCGCCAACCTGAAGCCGGTCGTCATCACCGGCCTGCAGCAGGGTGGCCAGCTGATGACCACCACCGAAGTGGACAACTGGCCGGGTGACGCCCATGGCCTGATGGGCCCGGACCTGATGGCGCGCATGCAGGCCCACGCAGAGCGCTTCGAGACCGAGGTCATCTTCGACCACATCCATACTGCGGACCTGTCGCAGCGCCCGTTCAAGCTGATCGGCGACAGCCACGAGTACACCTGTGACGCCCTGATCATCTCCACCGGCGCGACCGCCAAGTACCTGGGCATCCCCAGCGAAGAGGCCTTCAAGGGCCGCGGCGTGTCGGCCTGCGCCACCTGCGACGGCTTCTTCTACCGTGACCAGGACGTGGTCGTGGTCGGCGGCGGCAACACCGCCGTGGAAGAAGCGCTGTACCTGTCCAACATCGCCCGCAAGGTCTACCTGGTCCACCGCCGCGACACCCTCAAGGCGGAAAAGATCATGCAGGACAAGCTGTTCGCCAAGGTGGAAGCCGGCAAGATCGAAACCGTCTGGCACCACCAGGTGGAGGAAGTGCTGGGCAACGAGGCCGGCGTGACCGGCGTGCGCGTGAAGTCGACCCTGGACGGCAGTACCCGCGACATCGATGCCCACGGCTTCTTCGTGGCCATCGGCCACCACCCGAACACCCAGCTGTTCGACGGCCAGCTGGCGATGAACAACGGTTACCTGGAAATCCGCTCGGGCCTGGGCGGCAACGCCACCCAGACCTCGGTGGCAGGCGTGTTCGCCGCCGGCGACGTGGCCGACCAGCACTATCGCCAGGCGATCACCTCGGCCGGCTTCGGCTGCATGGCCGCACTGGACGCGGAACGCTATCTGGATGCACTCAAGATCTCCGATCAACAGCAGCACAAGAACGCCGCCTGAGTGCAGCGGTGGGAGGAAGTCCAGATGGACAACGTCGATGTGGTGGTGATCGGAGGTGGCCAGGCGGGTCTTTCGGCCGGCTACTTCCTGCGTCGCAGCGGGTTGTCCCATGTGATTCTTGATGCTGAAACTTCACCTGGTGGGGCGTGGCAGCATGCGTGGAAATCCTTGCATCTGTTCTCGCCAGCGGGCTGGAGCTCGATTCCCGGTTGGCCGATGTCTGCCACCCGGGAACCGTACCCGTCGCAGGCGGAGGTGCTCGACTACCTCGCGCGCTACGAGCACAAATATGCGCTGCCCGTCATCCGTCCCGTGCAGGTGGAACGCGTCAGTCGTTCGGGAGCCCGGCTGCTGGTGGAAGCAGATGGCGGCCGACAGTGGCATACGCGTGCCGTGATAAGCGCCACGGGTACTTGGCGGCATCCCTACACGCCCGAATATGAAGGTCTGGACGCTTTCGGCGGCGTGCAGCTGCACTCGGCCCACTACAGCCATCCCGAACCCTTCGCCGGAATGCGCGTGGCCATCATCGGCAGCGGCAACTCAGGCGCACAGATTCTGGCCGAGATCTCCAAGGTGGCCGAGACCACCTGGATCACCCAGCGGGAGCCAGCCTTCCTGGCCGACAATGTCGACGGGCGCGTTCTGTTCGCACGCGCAACCGAGAAGTGGAGGGCTCAGCAAGAAGGACGCGAGCCGGATGTTCCGCAGGGTGGTTTTGGCGACATCGTCATGGTGCCGCCGGTGGTGGACGCACGGCGCCGCGGTGTACTGGTCTCCATGCCGCCGCCCGTCCGTTTCACCGCCACCGGCATGCAGTGGGCAGATGGCAGCGAACGCAACTTCGACGCGGTGATCTGGTGCACCGGCTTCCGGCCGGCGTTGTCGCACCTGGAAGGGCTGGGCATTGTCAACGCTCAGGGTCGGATCGACGTGGATGACACCCAGGTTCGGTCGGTCGCAGCGCCATCGGTCTGGCTGCTTGGCTATGGCGACTGGAATGGCGCAGCGTCGGCCACGCTGATCGGGGTGACCCGATACGCGCGCGAGGCAGTAAGGCAGATCAGCGACTACGTCGGGGAGGCTTCTCCGCTGTCATCTGGCGCGTGAGCCTCGGCGCCATTGCCCAGCGCCCGCACCTGCGATTGCAGGGTCATACGGTCCAGCGCTTCAGGCTTGAGCGCCAACAGCAATCCGAGACGGTGCTGGAGCTGGTGAAGCGTGCTCAGGAACGCCTTATGGACCTGCTCAGCACTGCCCTGCACTGCGCCCGGGTCGGGGATTCCCCAGTGGGCGGTAGCCGGGTGACCTGGCCACACAGGACACGCTTCACCCGCGGCGCGATCGCACACGGTCACGATGAGATCCATCTGCGGTGCTTCCGGACCTGCGAATGCCTCCCACGGCTTGCTCGACAGCCCGGCAACGTCGAGGCCAATCTCCGAGAGCACCTGCAGGGCCACTGGATGAACTACACCCTTGGGATGGCTGCCGGCACTGTAAGCGCGGATACGTTCGCGCCCTAAATGGTTGGCCAGTGCTTCGGCAAGAATGCTGCGCGCCGAGTTGCCTGTGCAGAGGAACAGAACATTCAGGGTACGCATATCATCGCAACCATTTATCCGGAATAATCGAAGTATTACCTGGCCATATGTCAGTTCAATGACTGCCGGACAGGAAGCGGGCACCCTTCGGTGCCCGCTTCGCTCATTCAATGACCTGACGACAGCGCGGCGCCTGGCGTACGGTGCTTTCCCAGACGGTCCACCAAGGTCTCACTTGCATCGTTGAGACCGAACACTTCAACGGTCGCGCCGTGCTCGCGCAGCTTCATCACTACCCGGTCGAGCGCATCAACGGCGGTCAGGTCCCAGAAGTGGGCGTCCTTCAGATCGATGATGACGTCCTTGGGGACATCCAGATAGTTGAAGCTGCTCACGAACTGTCCGGCAGACGCAAAGAACACCTGCCCCTTCACAACGTAGACGCGCGAGTCGGTGTCGACCTGGGTGTCGTCGATGATCAGCATCTTGCCGACCTTGCGGGTAAAGAAGACCGCCGACAGGATCACGCCCGTCAACACGCCCTTGGCAAGGTCGTGGGTAGCCACGGTCACGATGACCGTGCCAATCATCACAACTGAAGAGCTCTTGGGATGAATGGCCAGCTCGCGCAGCGAGCGCCAGCTGAAGGTGCCGATGCTGACCATGATCATCACCGCTACCAGTGCGGCCATTGGAATCTGACTCACCAGGTTTGACCCATAAACAACCAGAAGGAGCAAAACCACGCCGGCCACCAGGCACGAGAGGCGGCCCCGGCCACCGGACGTGATGTTGATCACTGACTGGCCGATCATTGCACAGCCCGCCATGCCCCCGAAGAAGCCCGTTACGGTGTTAGCCAAGCCTTGGCCCGCACATTCGCGATTCTTCTGACTGGGGGTATCGGTCATGTCCTCGACGATCTGCGCGGTCATCAGCGATTCCAACAAGCCAACGACCGCCAGAGTCGCCGAAACCGGCAGCAGGATCTGAAGTGTTTCCCAGGTAAATGGCACGTCCGGAATCAGGAACGACGGCAGGCTGTCAGGCAGCGCACCCATGTCGCCGACGGTGCGCACCTGAAAGCCAAAGTACATGGAGGCGGCGGTGAGAACCACGATCGCCACCAATGCCGAAGGAACGGCTTTGGTCAGCAGCGGCAGCAAGTAGATGATTGCCAGACCCACAGCACAGATCGCATACACCATCCACGGCATACCGATGAGTTCGGGAAGCTGCGCCATGAAAATCAGAATCGCCAGCGCGTTCACGAAGCCGGTCACCACCGAGCGCGACACAAAGCGCATCAGTGAGCCCAACCGCAGGGCGCCGGCCAGCATCTGCAGCACGCCGGCCAGGATGGTGGCGGCAAACAAATATTGGATGCCGTGCTCGCGCACCAGCGTGACCATCACCAGCGCCATGGCGCCGGTCGCAGCCGAGATCATGCCAGGACGGCCACCGGCAATGGCGGTGATGACGGCGATGCAGAACGAGGCATACAAACCCACCTTTGGGTCGACGCCGGCGATGATGGAAAACGCGATTGCCTCGGGAATTAGGGCTAGCGCAACGACGATGCCCGACAACAGGTCACCACGGATGTTACCGAGCCATTGCTGGCGCAGGGGAAAAATTGCAGACATAGGAAATGATCTCCACGCACAGTCGTGCGCGCCAAACGAAAGAAACAGGCACCCTTCCAGACCTAAGTGTCTGGATCGCTTCTTCAATCAAGCGTCAGGGTGGAGTCATCGCTGGCCGATCCGTTAGGTATTTGACGGTCTATTGTAGACCGGCATAGCGCTTGAGGGGAAATCCGGCATCGCGGTCGCTTCGGTGCACTCTCAAAGCTGCCTTGCCAGACCCGAAGATCATTTAGCGGGCGAGATGATCCTGATGTGTTGGGGCCTGCTCAAAGCCGTGCATCCGGACGCAACCAGGCGCCCAATCTCTCTTGATGCACGATGCTTCCGGGCACCAGCGATGGACCGGCCAGATTTCCGTAGACACTCAGTCGCCGCTTTGCGCGTAGCGCCTCTCAAACTCTACCGGTGATACACCGCCAGCGGAACCATGTCGGCGGATCGGGTTGTAGAACATCTCGATGTAGTCGAACACGTCCGATGCGGAAGTGGCCCGTGTCGGGTAGATCCTTCGCTTGATCCGTTCCTTCTTCAAGACGCTGAAGAAGCTCTCGGCCACCGCGTTGTCATGGCAGTTTCCGCGACGACTCATGCTCGGCACCATCCGGTGAGCCTTCAGGAACGACTGCCAATCGCTGCTGGTGAACTGGCAGCCCTGGTCGGAGTGCACCAAGACGCCCGGGCCGGGTTTGCGCCGCCATGCGGCCGCCACCAATGCCTGCAGCACCAGATCGCTGGTCATCGTCGGTGCCGTGGCCCAGCCCACAATTTGGCGCGAATACAGGTCCATCACCGCCGCCAGGAACAGCCAGCCCTCGTAAGTGCGGATGTAGGTGATGTCCGTGACCCAGACCTTGTTCGGGGCCTCTGGCGTGAAGTCCCGGTTGAGCACATTGGTCACCAGGCCCACGGGGCCGCCGCGATGGCGTGGCTTGCGGCCATACCCGACCTGCGCACGCAGGCCCTCGGCCTTCATCAAGCGCAGGACACGGTGCCGGCTACAGTGTTCGCCAGCCTCGCGCAGATCCAGGGTGATCTTGCGATAGCCATACACTGTCCCGCTGGCCAGCCAGTGATGCTTGATCAGACCCAGCAGGCGCTGGTCGTCGCGTTCGCGTGCGCTGACGCCGTCGCGCAACCACGCGTAGTAGCCACTGCGATGCACGCCCAGCACCCGGCACATCGCAGCCAGGCGGAAATCGCGGATGTGTGCGCGCATGAACGCGTACTTCGCCCTTACCCCTTGGCAAAGTACGCGGCGGCCTTTTCTAGGATGTCGCGCTCCTCGGTCACCCGCTTGAGCTCCGCCTTCAGGCGGCGAACCTCAGCCGAATCGCTCACTGCTGCGGCGGCTACCCCACCGCTCGCCCGGCTCGTCTTCCTCGCGCTCTGCACCCAGCCATACAGCGTGTGCTTGGGGACATCGATCCGGGTCGCCACCTCGACCACGGTGAAGCCGCGCTCGATCACCTGCTTGATCGCCTCGGCCTTGAACTCATCCGTGTATTGCCTGTTGCTCATAAAAACCTCTGTCGTTGCCATGAATTATGGCCCCGAGATGTCTACGAAAGGCTGGTCGGTCCAGTTGGACGGGTTGAACTGGGGCCGAAAGATTCTGCTCTCAGCCCCAGAAATGGCGATTAGACTGTCACCACGATCTTTCCAATCTGCTGATTGGTCTCAAGGAAACGATGGGCTTCCTGGATGTCACTTAGAGGGAAGGTCTTGGCGATTATCGGGCTCAGTGCTCCAGACTCCAGCCCCTGCAGAATAAACGCCTTGGCACTTTCAAGGACTTCTGGGTCGGCCACAATTTCTGCATAGAGATAGCCCTTGAGGGTTAGGCTTTTGCCCAGCACGGTAAACAGCGGGAATGGCGTCGGTTCCGAGCTGAGTGCACCGTATACCAGCAGAATGCCACCTCGGGCCATGCTCTGCGTGAGGGGCTCGAAGGACCGCCCGCCAACCGGGTCGAACACAACGCGGGCGCCTTGTCCGGCCGTTATCTCCATCACGCGCTCGACGATATCCTCTTCGTCACTCACGATCACATACGCGGCACCAGCATCCAGAAGGGCCTGTTTCTTCGCACGGGTTCGCGTGATTGCAATTGGTGTGGCGCCGACCATACGTGCTATCTGGAAGGCAGCCAGACCAACACTGCTTGATGCCGCGGTGACAAGGACAAAGTCGTGTTGCCCGAGTTTGGCCTGCTCGATGAGTGCACCCCAGGCGGTGACGTACTGCATCCAGGACGCAGCAGCCTCTTCGAAGGACAACCTCTCGGGGCTCTTCACCACCAGATGAGCAGGTACATTGGCCAGCTCTCCGTAGGTGCCCCAACGGGCGATGTCCAGAGGCGGGATGAGAGCGACTGCATCACCCACCTTGATCCCGGTTACTGCGCTACCCACTGCAACCACGATGCCTGCGGCCTCGTAGCCCAGGCGGCTAGGGAACTCGGCTTCCTGTAGGTATGCGTGATTGCGAAACATCACCTCGGCTCGGTTCAAGCCAATCGCTTTGACGCCAATCTGCACCTCGTTTGCCGCCGGTGCCGATACGTCCAAATTTTCCAGCTTCAGAACACTGGCGTCACCGTATTCATGGATTCTGACAATGCGTGCCATTGCGGATACCTCGTTTTTGAATGGGCTTCGAAGTGCGCAGGAAAGGTCTGCGGCTAATCGAAGAGTGAATAAAATGTAATCATTGGTTGGTAGCGGATAAAGGCCTACTATGACGTAATACTTGAAACAGAGAGTTTTTAATGGATCGCCCGACCCAGATGGCTACGTTCATTAGAGCTGGGATCATTCAGCGCTGCTGCGGATGACCTCAACCTATCCCCTCAGTTGGTGGGAAAGCAGGTAAAAATGCTCGAACAACACCTGGGGGTTTCCTTGCTGCATCGGACTACGCGCAGGCAAAGCCTCACCGGGAACACAATGGCGGCTATTGGCCGACACCCATCTGATGCAACAAACTCAAACCGGCCAAACGCGGTTATCTGGTAACTACAGAACCAGGGGCGATTCACACAGCTTTTCACTCGATATAAGCGGGGCCTGACGCCGAAGCGGCAGGCCCTAAACTCATTAGAATTCCTGCACGGTTGGGCGCAGAACGATCTCGTTAATATCCACGTCAGCAGGCTGCTCAATTGCGAAGGCGATAGCCCGAGCGACGGATTGAGCGGGAATTGCATGCTTGTAGAAGTCCACCACGAAATCGCGGCTCTGTTGGTGGGTGCTGCCGAATTTCAACTCGGAGTCCACGGCACCCGGTTCGATAGTCGTGGTGCGAATGCTGCCACCGACTTCGTGACGCAGTCCTTCGGAGATGGCCCGCACAGCAAACTTGGTGCCGCTGTACACCGTGCCGCCAGGGCTGAATACCTTCAGGCCTGCAACCGATGCGATGTTGATGAAGTGGCCACTGTTTTGTTTCTGGAAGACCGGCAATGCAGCCGCGACTCCGTACAGCAGCCCCTTGATGTTGATATCGATCATGCGATCCCACTCGTCAGTGCGAGCATCACTGAGCGGTGCAATCGCCATCAGCCCAGCATTGTTGACCAGTACATCAATGCGCCCGTAGGTGTCCACGGCACCTTGAATGAGCGCTTTGACTTCTTCCTGAGAGGTGACATCGGTCTGATACGCGATTGCCTGACCACCTGCATTGGTCAGCTCAGTCACCAATGCGTCGAGTTTATCTTTGCGGCGTGCGGCCAGCACTACGCGCGCGCCAAGCGCAGCAAGGTGGCGTGCAGTCGCTTCACCCAAGCCACTGCTGGCGCCGGTGATAACGACAACTTTTCCAGAAATGTTATTGCTCATGTTGAGAACCTCATCGGCGGGTTTGTATTTCGCCATGGCTGATTAACCTGACGGTGACCAAATCTTAGTCCCATGATTGGTCTCAATAAATGGAAATGATTGGATTAAGCTATTCCTGAATATGGAACAAATAGGAGGGCAACATGCTTAACCGGGGGATTACCATTCAACCGGAGGGGTGAGCCACCGAGCCTCAGTGCCCCGCTTTCCAAGGTGTGTGCCCTACAGAGTCTTGCGACGCGTCAGGGCAAAGCTGGCAACGATCCAACGGCGACCAGCATTTCATCAAATACCGCTCGAACCCTTCCCGGAATTGGGCCACGCTGAGGCCGATAGACGTACAACCCCCATGCCGGAGGTTCTTCGTTCTCCAGCACTTGCACGAGCTTCCCGCTGGCAATGTAGGGGGCGGCCATGTAGTCCGCCAATTGAGCAAACGCAATTCCGGCCAATGCGGCGCCCATTTCCATGTCGGCGTTGTCCGCGATGAAGGCTGGCGACACAGGCGTCCACTGGCGTCCTGCACTGAAGTGCCAGGACCACGGTCGCCCGGTATTGATGTCGATGGCCGCTGTCACCGGAAAACCGGCCAGTTCATCGACTCCATCCGGTGTTCCCACCTTCTTGATCAGACGCGGAGCTGCAACGATTGTACGGCGCATATCGGCAGCCTTGCGCGCGACGAAACGACTGTCGCGCATGAACCCGACCCTGACCCCGACATCGATCTTGTCGTCGACCGCATTGCTGATGCGATCAGACAAGCGCACATCCAACATGATGTCGGGATGACGTTTGGCAAAGCCCATCTCTCCGGCAAGGTTGCGGCGGCCTTGATGGCAAAGGCCGGGGAATTATTCTCCGAGCCGCCGACCATCGAGAAAGTAGAGGTGCTTGCGGCAAAGCTGCCCGGCTAGGCAACTCGGCAGGCGTAGACAGCCGAAACCGCCTTCGGGCGGTTTCAATGGCTGCTGGCTCGAAAACAGGGGCCAGTGCCAATAAAACCACCCCTTCGATGGGCGGCTCGACAGAATTGCAGAGGCCCACGACACATCGTCCGCTTTGGGGTCGAAAGCGGCCAAGCTGGCCGCCTAGCACCTCTTAACTAGGTCGACACGGAGGCAACTAGAGCCTCTCCATCCCATCTCGGGATTGGAGAAAGCTATGAAGCGAAGTTCAGGCCCCTCAGCAGCACGCCGTGCCTGGAACCAAGGTAAGCCGGTCGGGCAGAAGGCGCCCCTAAAGCTCAAGGAGATCTGGTCGATTCGAGTCAGGCTTCAGCTCAAGGGCGATAGCCGGCAGTTGGCGCTCTTTGACCTCGCAATCGACAGCAAGCTGCGGGCATGCGATCTGGTTGGGCTGCGGGTCCGCGACGTTGCACATGGCGTGCACATTGGATCGCGAGGATGCGTCATCCAACGCAAGACGAAGCGTCCTGTCCAGTTCGAGATCACGCCGCAGACTAGAGATGCTTTGGTCGCTTGGATCTATAGTCAGAAGCTCGGCCTCGACGATCACCTCTTTCCCGGCAGGCGACGAGGCTCATCCCACCTTTCTACACGCCAGTACGCC
The DNA here is from genome assembly GCF_056856655.1 of Stenotrophomonas sp. STEN033. Lineage (NCBI taxonomy): Bacteria > Pseudomonadati > Pseudomonadota > Gammaproteobacteria > Lysobacterales > Lysobacteraceae > Stenotrophomonas > Stenotrophomonas sp. STEN033. Next base: position 50,776 of record NZ_JBXFWM010000021.1, on the reverse strand, counting down.
CGCTTAGTGAAGGCTTGGGTGCTCAGTATCGACCTAGATCCAGTGAACTACGGGACGCACTCCATGCGTCGCACCAAGGCATCACTAATCTATCAACGGACCAAGAATCTGCGGGCCGTCCAGCTGCTGCTGAGGCACAGCAAGATAGAGAGCACCGTCCGCTACCTGGGGGTTGAGGTGGATGATGCCCTCTTGCTAGCAGAGCCGAGGCGTAGCTCTCCGAAAGCGGCCTTCGACCGGCCGCTTTCGACCCGAAGCGGACATCTGCTGATTGAGGGTATTGCCAACGGACTGTACAAGGCCGAGGTGATCCACCGTCGCTCCTGGCAAAGCCTCGAGGCCGTCGAGCTGGCCACGCTGGAATGGGTGAACTGGTTCAATCTTCGACGCCTGCTGGAGCCGATCAGCAACATCCCCCCAGCCGAAGCTGAAGCAGCCTACTATCAGCAGACCCGTGAGCTCGCCATGGCGGCGTGACTCACACCAACGAGCCTCCGGGATTTCCGGGGCGGTTCAGCCAGCAAATCGCTGGATGTTGACTCTTGACTTTCTGCATGTTAAGCGCAATATCTTGCAAAGTCTTGCAAGAACGTCCTCGAGCGAGGCTGCACGAAGACGGAACTTGTGGGGGTGTGGTATGACAGCGCGCCAGCAGGCGATCTTCACACTCGACGAGTTGGCTGCCTACTTGAAAGTCGGCAAGCGGACGCTTTACCGGCTCGCCTCGCACGGGGAGATTCCGGCCTTCAAGGTCGGCGGGACGTGGCGGTTTCGTCAAAGTGAAATCGATCGATGGATCAATGATCAGATCCAAGCAGGCAGAAAGAAGGAGGTGATACGCACAGATGAGCAGCCAAAGTCAGCGGAACACTCCGTGTCGTCTGGGCGCGCTGTCCGTCGCCGCAGGTAAACGGAGTGAGCGAGAGTCTTCAATTTTTCTGCTGGAGGTGTGACATGGACATTGATTTCAAGAAATTGGCTCCCTGGAACTGGTTCAAGAAGGAGCAGGAAGAACAACAGAGCACTGCCTCGCTGCCGGTGCAGCGCAATGACCTGCCGGTGGCGGGTGGGCCCGTCAGTCCCATCCTGCAATTGCATCGCGAGATCGACCGCCTGTTCGACGACGCGTTTCGAGGCTTCGGTTTCCCGACGCTGGCCATGCCACGCTGGCCGTCGGACTGGCCGGGCATGCTGAAGCCGGCGCTGGACATCCAGGAGACCGACAAGCAGTACAAGATCGCCCTGGAAGTACCCGGCGTCGAGGAAAAAGACATCCAGATCACGCTCGACAACGACATGCTGCTGGTGCGCGGTGAAAAGCGTCAGGAGCAGGAAACGAAAGACGGCGGTTTCCACCGGGTGGAGCGCTCCTACGGCAGCTTTCAGCGCGCTCTGAACCTGCCGGCCGATGCCAACCAGGACACGATCAAGGCCTCTTTCAAGAACGGCGTGCTCACGATCACGATGGAAAAGCGCGAGGCCAGTACGCCCAAGCAGGGGCGCTCGATCCCGATCAACGGCTGACGCTGGGCAGCGCGTTTTCCTCAAACACCACAAAGAGATGAGGCACCGTGATCGGCGGTGCCTCGTCAGATCAATCTTTACAGGAGCATCAGCATGGCCAGAAAACAATGCCAAGTCTGCGGCCAGCCCGCCACGGTGCGGGTGGAAGCCAATCTCAATGGTCGCCACAGCACCATGCTGTTGTGTGACGATCACTATCGCCAACTGGTGCGCCAGCAAAAGCGCACCGTCTCGCCGCTGGAGGCTCTGTTTGGCTCGCGCAGCGGTTTGTTCGAAGACTTCCTCGGCAGCGACTTCTTCCGCATCGGTGACGATGCACCGTCCGTGGCGGCTGATGCCGACGAAGTGGTCGATGCGTCTTTCGGCGAATCCGCTCCCGCAACGGCGGGCACGGCGCGCCGCCGCGGCAGTGGGCTGGCCAGCCGTATCAGCGAACAGTCTGAGGCCCTGTTGCAGGAAGCCGCCAAACATGCTGCCGAGTTCGGCCGGCCCGAAGTCGATACCGAACACCTGCTGCTGGCGCTGACCGACAGCGACGTGGTCAAGACCATCTTTGGGCAGTTCAAGATCAAGGTCGATGACCTCAAGCGGCAGATCGAATCCGAAGCCAAGCGTGGCGACAAGCCGTTCGAAGGCGAGATCGGTGTGTCGCCACGTGTCAAGGATGCGCTCAGCCGTGCCTTCGTGGCCTCCAACGAGTTGAGTCATTCCTATGTGGGGCCAGAGCACTTTCTGATCGGCCTGGCCGAAGAAGGCGAAGGCTTGGCAGCCAACCTGCTGCGCCGCTACGGGCTCACGCCGCAGGCGCTGCGCCAGCAGGTGAGCAAGGTGGTCGGCAAGGGGGCCGAGGACGGCCGTGCCGAGACGCCGACCAATACGCCGGAACTCGACAAGTATTCGCGCGAACTCACCAAGATGGCGCGCGAGGGCAAGCTCGATCCGGTCATCGGCCGCGCGCAGGAGATCGAGACGACCATCGAAGTGCTGGCCCGGCGCAAGAAGAACAACCCGGTGCTGATCGGCGAACCCGGCGTCGGCAAGACCGCCATCGTCGAAGGGCTGGCGCAGCGCATGGTCGCAGGCGAAGTGCCCGAAACGCTGCGTGACAAGCGCTTGGTCGAACTCAACATCAATGCCATGGTGGCCGGCGCCAAGTACCGCGGCGAGTTCGAGGAGCGCGTGCAGAAGGTGCTCAAGGAAGTGACCGAGCACCAGGGGGAGCTGATTCTCTTCATCGACGAGGTGCACACCATCGTCGGTGCCGGCCAAGGTGGCGGCGAAGGCGGGCTGGACGTGGCCAACGTCTTCAAGCCGATGATGGCTCGCGGCGAGCTGAACCTGATCGGCGCCACCACGCTCAACGAGTATCAGAAGTACATCGAAAAGGATGCCGCGCTGGAGCGTCGCTTCCAGCCGGTGATGGTGCCCGAGCCGACGGTAGCGCAGACCATGATGATTTTGCGCGGCCTGCGCGACACCTTCGAGGCGCACCACAAGGTCAGCATCACCGAGGATGCGATCATCGCCGCCGCCGAGTTGTCCGACCGTTACATCACCGCGCGCTTTTTGCCCGACAAGGCCATCGACCTGCTCGACCAGGCAGCCGCACGCGTGAAGCTGTCGGCCACGGCGCGCCCGGCGGCGGTGCAAGAGCTGGAGTCCGAACTGCATCAGTTGCGGCGTGAGCAGGACTATGTGGCTTCGCGCAAGCAGTACGACAAGGCCGCCGAGCTCGGCAAGCGCATCGAGGCCAAAGAGGCCGAACTAAAGAAGCTCGTCGAGGATTGGGAGCGCGAGCGCGCCTCGGGCAGCGCCGAGGTCAAGGCAGAGCACGTGGCGCAGATCGTCTCGCGGCTGACCGGCATCCCGGTCAACGAGCTGACGGTGGAAGAACGCGAGAAGCTGCTGCATCTGGAACAGCGGCTGCATGAGCGCCTGGTGGGACAGGACGAAGCAGTACGTGCCGTGGCCGATGCCGTGCGGCTGTCGCGCGCGGGCCTGCGCGAAGGCAGCAAGCCAGTGGCCACCTTCCTGTTCCTCGGGCCGACGGGTGTGGGCAAGACAGAACTCGCCAAGGCACTGGCCGAGTCCATCTATGGCGATGAGGGCGCGCTGCTGCGCATCGACATGTCCGAGTACGGTGAACGCCATAGCGTGGCACGCCTGGTGGGCGCGCCTCCGGGTTATGTGGGCTACGACGAGGGCGGCCAGCTCACCGAGAAGGTGCGCCGCAAGCCCTACAGCGTGTTGTTGCTCGACGAGATCGAAAAGGCGCACCCCGACGTCTACAACATCCTGCTACAGGTGTTCGACGACGGTCGCCTCACCGACGGCAAGGGCCGGGTGGTGGATTTCACCAACACCATCATCATCGCCACCTCGAATCTGGGCTCGGACATCATCCAGCGTCGGCTCAAGGCGCGTGGTGCCGCCGGCGAGGAGTATGAAAAGACCAAGACGGAGGTGATGGACGTGCTGCGCGGGCATTTCCGCCCCGAGTTCCTCAACCGCATCGATGAAATCATCGTCTTCCATGCGCTAGGCAAGGAGGAGATCCGCCATATCGTCGGCCTGCAGCTCCATCGCGTGGCGCGCAACGCCGCCAGCCAGGGCGTGACGCTGACCTTCGATCAGACCTTGATCGACCACTTCGCGGAGGAAGGCTACAAGCCCGAGTTCGGCGCGCGTGAGCTCAAGCGGCTGATCCGCAGCGAGCTGGAGACGGCACTGGCGCGCGAGATGCTGGGTGGCGGTATCGGCAAGGGCGATCACGCCAGCGCCCGCTGGGACGACAAGGCCGAACGGGTGGTCTTCGAGCGCCAGGAGCCACCCGCGAAGCCGGCCGAGCCTGAAAAGCCCGATGCCGCGAACGTGGCCGAGGCACCGCCGAACGGCGAGAGCAAGCCTAAGCGCAAGAAGAAGCCGGCGGGCGGCGAATCTTGAGCGATGGGAGGCTGTCGTGTCCGACCCCAACGGGCTGACATGGGCAGCCACCCTCGTGTCGCTGGCGGTCGCTATCCCCACAGCGGGGCACGCGATCATCTACAAGCGTGACCCGCGATCGGCCACGCTGTGGGTACTGCTGATCGCCTTGTTGCCGCTGGGCGGTTCGCTGCTGTATGGGCTGTTCGGCATCAACCGTTACCAGCGGCGGGCGCGGCGGCTTTTTCCGGGAGCAGATCATGCTGTTCGGCAAGGCCTCTCGCCCACGATGCCCGAGGCTGTTTCGGCGCCGCTTGCCGGTCTGGCCCACCTGGTGGGACGCGCCACCGGCCAGTCGCTGACCGGCGGCAACCGCATCGAGCCGCTTGTCGATGGCGAGCAGGCCTACCCGGCCATGCTCGCCGCCATCGAATCGGCGCGGTACAGCGTCGCCCTGGCCTCGTACATCTTCGACAGCCAAGGCATCGGGGCGCAGTTCGTCGATGCGCTGCGCCGGGCTCATGAGCGCGGCGTGCAAGTGCGGGTGCTGATCGACGACGTCTCTGCCCGCTGGACGCCCCGCAGCGCCTACCGCGCCTTGCAACGCGCCGGCGTTCCGGCGGCGACGTTCAACCCGACGTTGATTCCCGCGCGCCTGCATGCCGCGCATCTGCGCAACCACCGCAAGCTGCTGGTGATCGATGGCGAGACAGGTTTCACCGGCGGCATGAACATCTGCAGCACGTATTGGCGGCCCGATGCGCCGGGCCAGGCCTGTCACGATTTGCACTTTCGTCTGCGCGGGCCAGTGGTTGCGCATCTGATGGGGTGCTTCACCGATGATTGGTGCGATACCACGGGCGAGCGGCTCAGCGAGGGTTTCTGGGGCGAATCGCCCGCAACGGCTGATGAACAAGGAAACTCTTGGGCGCGCGGCATCGAGGCCGGTCCCGATGATGCCCTGGACAGGATGCGCTGGACCTTCATGGGCGCTTTGAGCGTGGCGAAGCATTCGGTGCGCATCTGGACACCTTACTTCGTCCCCGATCAGCCGATGATCGCGGCGCTAAGCACGGCCGCGTTGCGCGGCGTGCGTATCGAGATGCTGACGCCCGCAAACGGCGACCATCCCACGGTGCAATGGGCCGCGCGCGCCCTCTACTGGCAGGTGCTGGAGCACGGTGTGCGCATCTTCGAACGGCCTGGCCCGTTCGACCACAGCAAGCTGATGCTGGTAGACGGAGCGTGGTGCTGCCTGGGTTCGGCCAATTGGGATGCGCGCAGTTTGCGCCTCAACTTCGAGTTCAATGTGGAGGTGTACGACACCGCGTTGTCTACGCGGCTGTCATCCCTTTTTGATGCTGCTCGTGATGCGTCGGGCGAGATATCGGCGAAGGCGTTGCGCGCCCGCCCGCTGGCCATCCGCTTGCGCGACGGGGTGGCCCGTCTGTTCACCCCCATTCTCTAGCGACACGACTTGCGAGGAACATTGCCCATGGAAAAGAAAGATCAATGGAACATTGGCTACTGGATCGTCGCCGGCCTGTTGCTGCTGACGCTGCAGAACTACTGGCGGGCGGCGAAGAAGGTCGAGCCCGTGCCCTACAGCAAATTCGAGAAAGCGCTGGCCGAGGGGCGCGTCGCCGAAGTGCTGGTGGCGGACCGCACGGTCACCGGAAGACCGACAAGCGCGATGCCAAGCAGAACGAGGAGCTCAGCACCTTGCTGTCGTCCGTGCGCACGGAGATCGAGATGGCGCAGATCCTGGGTTATGGCAAGAAGGCGGATTTCAAACCCATCTGCGATCAGGTGAAGTCCATTGAGCAAAAGTCGGCTGGTGGCAAAAGCGGCAAGGGATGGTTCGACGAGTTGAAGACGCGCCTCCAAAAGCTGTTTTGAGGTGATGAAGGGGCCGACTGTTCGGTCGGTCAGTCTCGCGATGTTCGCAGTCAGCCCCAATAGATTCGCCTATTTTCACTAACTCATACGAGGCATATCACCATGAATGAGCAAACATCGAATCCCAATGCGACGAACAAAGAAATAAACGAACAGGCCGCGGTAAGCAGCCTTCCTGTCAGTCCAGAGGCCAAGCCTGAAGTCGTCACGGAGGTACAGCCTGAGGTTCAGAAGGAAACGGACTCGCAGGCGGCAGACAGACGTAAACAAGTCCTCGATGAGGCCGTCTCGGCCTTGGCGCTGACCAAATCAGCGCTGGCCGCACTTGACGGCAAGGACGCTGCACGCGCATTGGCAGCGCTGGCCGAAGTGACGGGAAAGCTGGAGCTGATCGTTGCGCGCGAACCCACGCTCGCCCTGGCCCCCGTTGATGTGCGCACCATCGTGCACGACTTGTTCGCCAATACGGAAACCATTGAGGCGATGACCGACGAGGCGCTGTATGCCCTCAAACATGGCGAGGTGCAACAGGCACGTCACGTGCTGGCTTTGCTGGCCAGTGAAATCGTGATCGCGGTCACCAACATCCCTCTGGCGTCCTATCCCGCAGCCGTGAAGTCAGTCGTGCCGCTGATCGATCAGGGCAAGATTGAAGAAGCCAAAGCCGCGCTGCAGGCAGCGCTCAGCACGCTGGTCGAGACGCGCAGCGTGCATCCGCTGCCCGCCCTGCGCGCCAGGCTGCTCCTGAAGCGTGCTGAGACCCTGGTAGAAGATGGTCAGCGGAGCGAAGCGTCCAATGAGCGCCTGGAGACATTATTGAACGAAGCGCGGCAGCAGATGGAAATGGCAGAACTGCTGGGCTATGGAAAGAAGAAGGACTTTGAACCCCTGTATGCTGAACTCAAGAAAGTCAAACAAAAGACGGCTGGGGGAGGCGGCGGAAAAGGCTGGCTCGATGAAATCAACGCAAAGCTGTCCAAGTTGTTCTGAAACCGCTGGATAGGGCGTAAGAGGGGCGCGTCGCGCCCCTCTCTTGGCTCAGGAGTGTTTGCTTTTTCACCCCATTAGATCTTTAGGAGATATAGCATGAATACAGACACCATCACCGATTCCAGTGCGGATGTGCCCACCAAAACACTGTGTTCATTGACCGAAAATTGGTGGATTTTTGCGTTGCGCGGTGTCTTGGCATTGATTTTCGCAGCCCTTGCGTTCTGGATGCCACAATCGGCTCTGTTGGCCATGACCTTAGTGTTCGGCGCATTTTCCTTGGTCAATGGCGCTTTCAACTTGGTTGTAGCGGTGCGCCATATCCAGAAAAAAGAGCGCTGGGGCTGGCTGCTGTTCAGCGGCATTGTCGGCATACTTACCGGCGTCGTCGTCCTGGTTGCTCCTTGGGTCGCCACGATGGTCATGGCTTCTTTTTTATGGGCTAGCGTGGGGTTCTGGGCGATTTTCACCGGTGTGCTGGAGATATCCGCCGCGGTTCGGCTGCGTCAAGAAATCAAGGGTGAAATCTGGCTTGCCTTCAGTGGACTGCTCTCGATTGTCCTTGGCGCTATCGTCTTGTGGATATTTTTTTCCCGTCCGGTCGAGTCATTCCTGGCCGCAGGCTGGCTGTTGGGCTTCTATGCGGCAGTCTATGGTGTCACGCTTTTGTTCTTGAGTTGGCGTCTTCGCAAAACGCGCCAGGGATAAGAGCGGGTCAAGCTAAATTCTATGGATATGAGCATTTTCGGTTCGTGCCTCCATAGAAATGACATCAAAGGAGTCATACATGCAGATGCAATATAGCTATCGAGCTATCGACAAAGAGTTTCATGAACCATGGCAGAGAGCTTTGGGAAATGTGATCGAGCACGCCCTCAAGCCATTGCTCGACAAACACACTAAGGATTCAGTGCGACTTCAAATCGTCCTTGATCGCGACAAGACCAAGCGGCAATTTCTGGCCAGTGGCTATATGCACCTGCCCGGCAAAAAGATTGTCAGCGTTACTGCATCACATGACGAGCTGAAGCCCCTCGCGAAGATGCTCGCACAGTCGTTGTTCCGTCAGGCCAAGAAGCATTTTGACCGGCTGCATGCTCAGGACCAAATCAAGCGCAAAGCACGACGCGAGCGCTTGCGCGAGCTCAAGGTGCGAATTGCCGCAAAACCCGCGTCAGCCGCCCATGAGGCCAAAGTGACCCGAATGCCTCTACTGTCGAAACTTGAGGCTGTCGCAAGGCGTGAGCTGGCTTATCTGCGTGCCGTCGGCGATTTACCGCGCGATTATCCGACGCTGCGCGACGTGGTGGATGAAGCGATTGTCCAAGCTGAGGTGGAATGGCAATCCGTGCCGGAAGAAAAAGCGGCTTACTTCGGTCTTCTGAAGCATCTGTTCGCCGTCCTGGATCACGAAGTGGCAAACAGCCGGCAATTTGGCGAATTCGTTTCTCTGGACACGCCGGTCGAAGCGGATGCCCAGGACGTCGCCGAGGCCATGGTGGAAGAGGAAGTCTTCGAATTTTATCAGCCCGATGACACACTCAGGCTGGCCGATATCATCGCTGACAGTCAGCATCCCGATGCCGCAACGATCGCGGAACAGCAGGAGCTAGTTGATCGGTCGAGCGAGTTCGCTTTTGCATTCGACCTGCTGAAGGACATGCCGCGTTTGTGGCGGCGCATTTTTCTGCTTATCCGTGTGGACGGGCTGGATGCCAGCAGCGTCTCTGAAATCCTGCTGATTCCTAGTAAGGAAGATACTGTCCAAAGGTGGCTCATGCAGGCCGAAGCGTTCATCGCTGCTCATTTGGAAGAGGCCGGAGTAAGCAAAGACGGGAACGATTGGCTCCAAGGCGTTGATTGGTCGGCATTGTCTGTGACCCGAAGCGCGGCAGCCTCACTGTGGTCCAAGGAGGCGAACCATGAAGAATGATCTTCACCTCGTCTGTCCGCATTGCCAGTCCATCAACCGCGTACCGACTGCGAAGCTATCGGAACATCCCAACTGCGGCCGCTGCCAGCAGCCCTTGTTCACGGGCGAACCCATCGAGTTGACCACGGCGACGTTCTCGCGCCACGTGGAGCGCAGCGACCTGCCACTGTTGGTAGATTTCTGGGCACCTTGGTGCGGGCCGTGCAAGATGATGGCCCCGCAGTTCCAGCAAGCGGCGCGCCAGCTCGAACCCAGGGTCAGGCTGGCCAAGGTCAATACCGAGGCAGAACCCCACCTGGCCGCGCAGTTCGGCATCCGCAGCATTCCGACGCTCGCCCTGTTCCAGGGTGGGCGGGAGATCGGGCGTCAGGCCGGCGCCTTGGGCGCGCAGGACATCGTGCGCTGGGCATCTGCACAGGTGGGGCGCTGACCGATGCAGGACTTGCTCGGCGCCACCCTGATCCTGCTGGCGGCATGCAGCCTCGCGGCGGTGGCGACGGCGGCGTTCAGAGTACCCGCCTTGCTGGGTTACCTCGCCGTCGGCGCCTTGCTGGGCCCGTCGGTCAGCGGTGTAGTCGCGCCGGGAGAAGCGCTTGATTTTCTGTCCGAGCTGGGCGTGGCCCTGCTGCTGTTCATGGTTGGGCTGGAGTTCTCCCTCGGGCACTTCTGGCTTTCCCGTAAAACCGTATTGGCGGCCGGCAGCTTGCAGATGATCGCTGTCGCCACGCCACTGACCTTGATGTTGATGTGGCTGGGACAGCCAGTTCAGTGCGCTGCGTTGCTCAGCACTGCGGCGGCCATGTCGTCCACGGCGCTGGTCAGCCGACAGCTGGCCGACCAAGGCGAGCTCACCACCCGCCACGGCCGCAGCGCCATCGCCGTGCTGGTCTTTCAGGACCTGGCCAGCGTGCCCCTGCTGGCCCTGCTGGCGATCTGGGCGCGCGGCGAGTCGCCGAAGATCGAGAGCGTGCTGCTCGAAGTGTTGGGCGTGCTGATGTTGTTCGCGGCAGCGGCCCTCGCCTCCCGTCGTCTGTTGCATGGCCTGCTGGGCTGGGTGGCGCGGCAGGGCCACGAAGAATCCTTCGTGCTGGTTTCCTTGTGCGTGGTGGTGGCTGCCGCCGCTGCTGCACACGCGGTCGGCGTATCCGCCGCCCTGGGTGCGTTTTTGGCTGGCATGGTGCTGGGCGAGAGCGACTTCCGTCACCACATGGAAAGCCACCTCAAACCGTTTCGCGATGTGTTGTCGGGGGTGTTCTTCGTGACCATCGGCCTGCAGTTGGACGGAGCGCAGATTCTTTCGGCACCACTGGCGGTGTTCGCGTGGCTGGCAGTGCTGGTACCGGTCAAGATCGGGCTCAACACCCTGGCCTTGCGGGCGACGCGCCTGTCCGCCCTCGATGCCTGGCGCACGGGCATAGCGTTGGGGCATGGCGGCGAGTTCGCCCTGCTGTTGTTGGGCATGGTCTTGCAGCAGCATCTGATTCCCGCGACCGTCGTACAACCTATGCTGGTCGCGCTGGTGCTCAGCATGGCCTTGGCACCGCTGCTGATCCGCCATCACGATGTACTTGCCCGGTTCTTGAGCCGCACCGGCGGCGTCATTCAGCCACCCCAGGCTGAAGAAGTTGAGATCACCGCGCAGACAGCGCGATTTCGAGACCACGTCATCATCTGCGGCGCGGGCGAGCTTGGCCTGACCGTCAGTGAGATTCTTCGCCACGCCGGCGTGGCGCATCTGCTACTGGAAGCAGACGAGAAGAAGGTAGAGGCCGAGCGTGCCGCCGGCGTGCCGGTGTTCCATGGCGATGCGAGTCGGCCCGATACCCTGCTGGCTGCCGGGTTGGCGCAAGCGCGTCTGGTGGTGCTCACGTTCGCCCATGCCCAGCAAGTGCTGCGCATCGCCCAGGCGATTGCCGAGCGCCGTCCGGCGCTGACCTTGTGGGTGTCATGCAGAAGTACGACCGCGGCCGATGCATTTCGCGCCATGCCCAACGTGCGTGTGTACCAGCAATCCTTTGCCGCAGGCCTTGGGCTGGCGGAACAAGTGATGTCCTCGCTTGGCATATCGGCCGAGCTCGTCGAACGAAACATCAGTGCGATGCGCCGCCGTCTCGACAGCGGCAATGTCGCAGGGAGTCCATCTGCATGAAGTCAACAGGCCGCAATCCATTTCAGGTGTTCCGTGACCAATGGGCCATCATGAGTTTATACGAGCGCTTCGAGCAGGTCGTCGCCCTCGTTCTGTCGGCGGTAATTGCCGTCATCATCGTGGTGTCGCTGTTCCAGCTCATCGCCATCGTCTTCACGCTGCTGGTCCTCGATGCCTTCAATCCCCTGGATCACAAGGTATTCCAGAGTGTGTTCGGCATGATCATGACGCTCTTGATCGCGATGGAGTTCAAGCATTCCATCGTGCGCGTGGCGCTGCATCGGGACAGCATCATCCAGGTCAAGACCGTGATCCTCATCGGCCTGATCGCGCTGGCGCGCAAGTTCGTGATCCTCGACCCCGAGGCGAGCCCTGGCAAGATCGCCGCGCTTGCAGGCGCCACGCTGGCGCTTGGTGCCACTTACTGGCTGCTGCGCGAGCTCGACGACCGCGCCGCCGAGACATCTGAGCATGACCCGTCATCATCCCAGTGACCCGCGCGCGGCGTTGTTGCAACACCCTGGCTCAAACGCCTGCAGACCGGGCTGTTGGTCCTGACCCTGGTCGGGATCGCAGCCGCCGCAGGAAGCCTGCTGTTCGGGGAAAGCGGCCTGTGGCTCGCGCTGTTTGCCGTTGCAGGCACGCTGCTGCTGGAACCGGCAGCCGCATCCGCCTTGACCTTGCGCCTATACCGAGCCCGGGCGCTGCACCCGCACGAAGCCCCGGAAATTTGGGCCCTGTTGCGCGAGCTGTCCGTCCGTGCCGGTTTGCCCGCAACGCCGGTGCCGCACTACGTGCCCAGTGCCGTCGTCAACGCCTTCGCCACCGGATCGAAGCAGGAGGCATCGATCGCTCTCACCGATGGCCTGCTGCGCCGCCTGAGCCCACGCGAGCTGGCGGGTGTGCTCGCGCACGAGATCGCGCACATCGCCAATGAGGATCTGCGCGTCATGGGGCTGGCGGATTCCGTCAGTCGCCTCACGAGCCTGCTGGCCCTCATGGGACAAATCGCGATCCTGCTCAACCTGAACCGCCCCGGGTTCTCCGGAGGCTCCAACCTTTGAGAGGTTGGAGCCATGAAGACGACAGCAACACGTTACTCCCCGGAGCTGCGCGAGCGCGCGGTGCGGATGGTGCTGGAGCACCAGGGCGATCACGGATCGCAGTGGGCAGCGATTGCTTCGATCGCCGGCAAGGTGGGCTGTACGCCCGAGTCGCTGCGCCGGTGGGTGCGCCAGGCCGAGCGTGATCGCGGCTTGCGCAGGGGGCAGACGGTAATCCCCCCATTTTTAGCAGTCGCCAGAAGTGGAGCTAAGCGGCAAGGGCGAGTTTCTGCATCGGCGTGATGCCGCCAGGACGACGCGAGCTTTGGGTGCGTAGTGGGATGGTTTCTGACCGGGCGCAGGTGTGCCATTGGGATTCACCAAGGAGATCGGTGATCCCAGCACAGATTCAAGCATGGCACGGGTGATTGCGCCCGGGCGCAGCAAGCGCGGCGTTCCGTCAGATAGGTCAACAATGGTCGACTCCAGACCTATCTCGCACGTCCCCCCATCCAGGATCAGATCTACCACGTCTCCGAGCGCATCGGCCACATGCCTGGCCCGCGTCGGGCTGACGCGGCCGTAGCGATTGGCCGAAGGTGCGGCAATGCCGTCACCGAAGTGGCGCAGCAGCGCTTGGGCGACCGGATGTGCCGGTATCTGCGCTAATTGCAGGCGTGCAGACGTCCAGAGTGATCCAGCAGCAGCCAGCTCCTCATGGCATACCAGATGGCATACCAGCCAGGCCATAAATGAAAAAAGCCCTTGGATATCAAGGGCTTAGTTCAAGTATCTGGCGGAGAGGGGGGGATTCGAACCCCCGAGGCGCTATAAACGCCTGCCTGATTTCGAGTCAGGTACATTCAACCGCTCTGCCACCTCTCCAGATGTTCCCCGGCGAACCGGGCTGCGAATAATAATAGGCATCGGCTGCGCGGACAAGCGGTTTTTAACAAAAAAACGCCATCCGCCATCCCGGCGCTGCAATCCGCCAGCCAAACGGGTGTCCGCAGGCGCTTGCCGTACACCTCCATGAACGCGATGATGCAGCGACCTTCCCTGCCGAAACACCGCCCGTCCGGGCACCCATGATCGAATTTGGACACCTCAGTCACGTCGGCCTGCGCCGCCAGCTCAACGAAGACACCTATTACGGTGACGGTGAGCTCGGCTTGTGGCTGGTGGCCGATGGCATGGGCGGCCATGCCTGCGGCGAGGTAGCCAGCGCGCTGGCGCGCGAAACCATCGTCCGCGAGGTACGCAATGGTGCCGCGCTGGCCCAGGCCATCCGTACTGCCGACGAGGAAATCATCCGCACCTCCCGTCGCCGCAACGACAGTCTGCCGATGGGCACCACCGTGGTGGCCGCGCGCGTGCAGGGCAATCGCTACGAAGTGGCCTGGGTCGGCGACAGCCGTGCCTATCTGTGGCGCGACGGCAAGCTGGGCCAGCTCAGCCAGGACCATAGTTATGTGCAGGAGCTGATCGCGCAGGGCACGCTCACCGCCGAGCAGGCGCGCGCCCATCCGCATCGCAACGTGGTCACCCAGGCATTGGGCGTGACCGATCCGGCCCATCTCAACGTCGCCATCACCACCGGCGAACTGCGCCCCGGCATGCAGCTGTTGCTGTGCAGTGACGGGCTGACCGAGGAAGTGGACGATGCCAGCCTCAGCGCGGCACTGGCCCATGGCGACTGCAGCGCGCAGGAGTGCGTGGACGCACTGGTCGCCGCCGCGCTGGATGGCGGCGGCTCGGACAATGTCACCGTCGTCCTGATCCGCTGCCACTAGGGCGGCGGAACGCCACGTCAGTCAACGAGCAGCACGACTCAGGCCGATTCGCCCGCTGCCGGCGCAGGCTCGCCGTCCCACCAGGCATGCCCAGCCTTCTTGCGCAACCGGGCCAGGCGCGCCTCATGCGCTTCCTGCTCCGAGGCAGTCACCAGTACGCGCGGCCGTGGCAGCAGTGCCGACACATCGAATGCCTGCACCACGCCACCGGCATTGGTCGATTCGGCTTCGGGCTGGCCAAAACCAATTTCTTCCTGGCCCGAGGTCAACGCGATATAGACGTCGGCCAGGATCTGCGCATCGAGCAGGCCGCCATGCAGGGTGCGGTGGGCGTTGTCCACGCCCAGGCGCCGGCACAGCGCGTCCAGCGAGTTGCGCTGCCCGGGGAAACGCTCGCGCGCCATCGCCAGGGTATCGGTCACCGTCACCCGGCTGGCCAGGCGGCCCTTGCCGGCCAGGCTCATCTCGTTCTCGAGGAAGCCCATATCGAACGAAGCGTTGTGGATGATCAGCTCGGCGCCATCCACGTAGGCGAGGAATTCATCCACCACCTCCTCGAAGCGCGGCTTGTCGGCGAGGAAATCCAGCGACAGGCCGGTGACTTCCGCGGCGCCCGCTTCAAAATCGCAATCCGGCTTCAGGTAACGGTGGAAGTTGTTGCCGCTGGGCCGCCGCTCGAGCAGTTCCACACAGCCGATTTCGACCACACGGTTGCCCTTCTTCCATTCCAGGCCGGTGGTTTCGGTATCAAGGACGATCTGGCGCATCAGCTACCTCAGTTGCTCGCGGCGCCAGCGCGCACGCGGATTGCAGCATCGCGGGCCAACTGGTCCACGCGTTCGTTGTCCGGATCACCGGAGTGGCCTTTGACCCAGCGCCAGTCGATCTGATGGCGCTGGGTGGCCTCGTGCAGGCGCTCCCACAGGTCGCGGTTCTTGACCGGGTCGCCGCCGGCGGTCTTCCAGTTGCGCCGCACCCAGCCCGACATCCACTCGGTGATGCCCTGGCGTACGTACTGCGAATCGGTGAACAAGGTGATGTTGCAGGGCTCGCTGAGCGTCTCCAGGCCCATGATCGCGGCCATCAACTCCATCCGGTTGTTGGTGGTGTGGGCTTCGCCACCGGCGAGCTCGCGCTCATGGCCCTTGTAGCGCAACAACGCGCCCCATCCGCCGGGGCCGGGATTGCCGAGGCAGGCGCCATCGGTATGTACTTCAATTGACTTCATAGTGTTCCGTTGAATTCAGGTCGCCACCGGGCCGCGCCAACTGACGCGACTGGCCTTGATCGGGCCGATGAAGGCCGCGGTGCGTTTTTCAGCTTCCAGCACGCACAAGGCGCGCAGGGCCGGCAGAGCCGTGCCCGGGGTATTGCCCGACTGCGTCCACAGCGGGCCATAGTGCCGCAGCGAGCGACATCGTATGCCTTGCCGCTGCAATAGTGTCCTGCAACGTGCCACCGAGGGCGGCCGCGCACCCTGCCATTGCCAATGCGCGCGGTAGGGACTGCAGCGGTTGAGCAGGGTCACCCAGACCCGCCCGCCGGGCATCAGCACCCGCGCACATTCGGACAGCAAGGGCTCCAGCTCCTCGGCCGCCGGGTGCTCGATGACGATGGCCTTGATCGACTCGCTGGGCAGCGGCAGCGGCAGGCTGCAGCGCAGATCGCCTGCCCAGCCAGGCGCTTGCGGGTCGCGGTGCAGGTGCAGGCCACGCCCCTGCGGGGAGGGGGCTGGCCGCCAGAAGGCGTTTGGCGCCATCCACAGCCATGGCGGCGAGGGAAATCCGCGCATCTGTTCAGACAGCAGCCGCTGCTCCCATTCCCGCATCGCCTGCGCCCCGGCTTTCTCAAACCAGGGCGAGACTGCAGCTTGACGGGGGGACTTGGCGGCAGGCATTTTCCAATTCTATGCGACTGATCGCCCTGCCCGCATTTCAGGACAACTACATCTGGGCGCTGCAAACGCCTGATGACCGCACGATTTTCGTTGACCCCGGTCAGGCCGGCCCGGTTTTCGAAGCCGCTGCGCAAGGCATGCAGCCTGCAGGTGTCCTGCTCACCCATCACCACGACGATCACATCGGCGGGGTGGCGGAATTGCGCCAGCGCTGGCCGCGGCTGCGGGTATTGGCACCGCAAGATGAACGCATCGCCTTGGAATGTGAACGAGTCAGCGAAGGCAACCGGGTAGAATTGTCCGGCTTCGACTTCACCGTGATGGAAGTTCCCGGTCACACCCGAAGCCATATTGCCTACTACGGCCACGACCATTTGTTCAGTGGCGACATGTTGTTCAGCTTGGGCTGTGGACGCATGTTCGAAGGTACGCCGGCCCAGATGTTGGCCTCGCTCCGGCGAATGGCCGCCCTGCCCCCTCAGACACTGGTCTGCTGCGGGCACGAATACACGCTGGCCAATGCCGTGTTTGCGCGGCATGTCGACCCCACCAACGCGGCATTGCAGCGCCGCCAACAGGAAGCCTCGGACATGCGCAGCAGTTCCCGTCCTACCGTTCCCGCCGTCCTGGCCAGTGAACTGGAATGCAATCCGTTCCTGCGGACTGCCGATACCGCGATCGTTGCAGCGATCGCCGCGCGGCTTGGCCGCGCGCCCACCGACGAGGTGGAAGTCTTCGCCGAATTGCGGCGGTGGAAAGACGGTTTTCGCGCATGAGGCGGCTTTGTCTGCCGTTGGCGCTGGGGTTGTTGTTGGGCACGGGCAGCGGCACGCTGGCCGCCCAAGGCCTCCCGATCAGCGCCGGCATGACCCAGAACGTCGCCGCACTGACCGCATTGCCGCTGGATCCGGCGTCGCTGCCGGCCGCGACCACCCGTAACGGCCGCGAGATCTTCGCCAACTTCCGTGAGGGCCTGGCCGCCCCGCAGTGTGATGCCGAAGCCACCAGCCCTCGCTGGCGCAAGCAGTTCTCGCACGCCCCGGCACGGCTGGGCAATGTCGAGGACGATGCGCTGCCGCTGTTCGGCTATGTCGTCGACGAACTGCGCAGCGCCGGCCTGCCGACCGAATTCGCGCTGATCCCCTTCGTTGAAAGCGGCTACCGCCCCGGCGCCCGCAACGCCAGCGGCCCGGCCGGGCTGTGGCAGTTCATCGCCACCACCGCCCGCAACCATCGCGTGCCGATGGAAAAGGGCTATGACGGCCGCCTGTCGGCCGTGGATTCCACTCGCGCCGCGGTGCGTTACCTGAAGACCCTGCACGGCATGTTTGCCGGCGACTGGCAGCTGGCGGTGATGGCATACAACGCCGGCGAATACCGCATCCTGCAGTCGCTGCGCCGCGGCGGCATGAACGCACAGAACGCCACGGCCTCCGAGCTGCCTGGCCTGTCGCCGATCACCTACGCCTACGTCGAAAAGCTGCATGCCCTGGCCTGCGTGCTGGAACAGTCCGAGAACGACCCTGACCTGATGGCTGCCTTGGATCGCCAGGTGCCCATCCTCAAGGGCCACACCCTGCCGGCCAATACCACGTTGGCGGCCTGGTCGACGCAGAACGCACTGGATCCGGCGCGCATAGCCCGACTCAACCCGGCGCTGACCAGTTCACGCTCCGGCACCCGGGTGCTGGCACCGGCTGCAGCCATCGGCAGCATCGAGAGCGACAACCGCGAGAGCGTGCTGGTCGCCACCCGCGATGCGCCACCAGCAGCACCCTCCTCGGTCGCCAGCAGCCGCCCAACAGCGGCATCACGGACCGTCGCCTCGGCCGGTAATGGCCGCCGCCACACCGTACGCAGCGGCGAGTCGGCCTGGACCATCGCCCGTCGCTATGGCATTTCGGTCAAGACCCTGCTGTCGTCCAATAACCTGGATGCCAGTGCCGTACTGAAGCCCGGCATGGTGCTGCGTTACGACGAAGTGCGCTGAGCCAGCGCTCCCGCATGAGAACAAACGCAGAAGCCCGGCCAATGGCCGGGCTTCTGCTTGATGTAGTGCCGAGCCATGCTCGGCAGGGGCATTACCAGCAATCCTCCCTGCTTTTGCAGGAGCGGCATAAGCCGCGAAACCAGCAGCAATGAAACCACCGGCATCCGTGAGCAATCTGATGAATTGCCAGCTTCGCGGCTTACGCCGCTCCTACAGAATCCAGAGCAGAAGCCCGGCCTATGGCCGGGCTCCTGCGTTGATGTAGTGCCGAGCCATGCTCGGCAGGGGCTCTCCCGGCAACCCCAGCTTGCAGGAGCGACGTAAGCCGCAAAGCCGGCAGCAATGAAACCACCGGCATCCGCCAGCAACCCGATGGCTTGTCAGCTTCGCGGCTTACGCCGCTCCCACAAGCGGAGAGGTGACGGGCAACGCCCCTGCCGAGCATGGCTCGGCACTACCTCAACAAAAAAGCCCGGCTTTCGCCGGGCTTTTGCTTTTATCGCTCAGATGCTCAGAGCTGCGATTCCTGCACCTGCACCTTGTAGCGCTTGCGCATGCCATCGACATAAGCCTTGGCGGCAGCGGCACCGTCGATCTGGCTCAGCTGGTCCTTGAGCATGGCCTGCTGCGCTTCCGGCACTTCGGCCGGGTTGCCCGGGGTCACCTTGGTCACCGCAAACACCGCATAACGGCCCGGCTCCATCTCCACCTTGCCATAGCTCGGCTTGTCGCCGACCGGGGCGGCGACGGTGAACGCGGCGCGGTTGGCTTCAACGGTCGGCATCGGCGCAGTGCGCGGCAGGCCCGGCATCGGCAGCAACTGCAGCTGTTCGCTGCCAGCCAGTGCCTGCAGGGTCTGGCCGCCGTTCAACTTGGCCAGCAAGGCATCAGCGGCCTTCTTCGAAGCCTCTTCGGTGCGGTGCGCGCGCACCGCAGCAATCACCTGCTCACGCGCCTGCGCCAGCGGGATCGCCTGCTCCGGGGTATGCGCGGTGACGCGCACCATCACGCTGTGGTTCGGGCCCAGTTCGATCGGGTCGCTGACCGTGCCGTCTTCCTTCAAAGCGTCGGAGAACACGGCCTTCAATACCGCCGGATTGGCAGCGATGCCGCTGGCGGTGGCGCGATCGAACGGCCCCAGGGTCTGCACGGGCACGCCGATTTCCTTGGCTGCTGCACCCAGCTCGGTCGGGTTCTTGTAAACCAGATCGACCAGGCGACCGCTCAACTCGTTGAATGCCTTCTCGGTATCGGCCTGCAGCTGCTCGGCAGCAAGTTGGTCACGCACTTCTTCGAACGGACGGCCTTCGCCACCCTTGATCTCACGCAGCTTCAGCACGTGGTAACCGAATGCGCTCTTGACCGGGCCAACCACCTCACCCGCCTTCATCGCGAACAGTGCGTCCTCAAAGGACTTGTCCATCACGCCCTTCTCGACCCAGCCCAGGTCGCCACCGGCGTCCTTGGAACCCGGATCTTCCGAATTGGCCTTGGCCAGCGCGGCGAAGTCGGCGCCCGGCTGCTTGGCTTCCGCGGCCAGCTTGGCCGCCTTGGCTTCTGCAGCCTTCTCGTCGCTGCCGGCTGTGATCAGGATGTGCGAGGCCAGGCGCTGGTCGGCGCTGACAAAACGCATCTTTTCGTCTTCATAGCGCTGGCGCAGGGTGGCCTCGTCGGCGGCCGTTGCAACCGGCATGCTGGCAGCATTGAGCTCGACGTACTCGATGGTGACGTTCTCCGGCTGGCGGAAATCCTTCGGATGCGCCTTGTACCACTGGTCGATCTCGGCATCGCTGACCGCAGCGGTATCTGCCGCGACGGCTGGCAGCAGCGCGAACTCCACGTCACGGGTTTCGCCCAGCAACTTCAGCAGGCGCTCGCTCTCACCCTTGGTCACGAAGCCGGACTGCGCCAGTGCCGATGGAATGATCGACTGTTGCAGGCTCGAACGCACCAGTTGCTCGAACATCGCCGGGGTACGCGGCGGCATGCTCTGCGCCAGCGCCAAGCGGTACTGATCGGCATCGAACTTGCCATCTTTCTGGAACGCCGGGATCGCCGCGATGTAATCGCGCACGGCCTTGTCGCCGATGACGATATGCGCGTCTTCGGCAGCCAGGCGTACGACCTGCTCGTCGATCAGTTGATCGAGCACCAGCCGCTTGTTCTCCGCGGTTTCGAACTCACGCGGGTCGAAGTTGTCACCCTGCTGCTCACGCGCCTGCGTGCGTGCCTGTTCGAAACGGGCACGGAAGTCTTCGACGCTGACTTCATGGTGGTTCCACAGGAACGACATCGGCCACCACGACGGCGCCGAGGTCCACCACGACGGCGGGGCCGACACTTTGGCAACGTTCTGTGCGCCGACGCCACCGAGGTAGCTGTTGTCGATCACAAACAGGAACGGGATCATCAACAGGCCCATGATCAACGTAACGATCCAGCCTGAGGTCTTGTCGCGAAGTTTCTGCAGCATGGGCAAATCGAGGCCTGAGTGGCGAGCCGGGCAGTTTAACCCGCTTCCTGCCCCGCGCCCAACTCAGCCGCTGCCAATAGCGGACCAAAAAAAAGCCCCCGGCTTGCGCCGAGGGCTTTGAGACAACTGGCGGAGCGGACGGGACTCGAACCCGCGACCTCCGGCGTGACAGGCCAGCATTCTAACCAACTGAACTACCGCTCCACACTTTCAAACTGTACTGCAATGCTTAACTTGGTGGGTGCTGAGGGTTTCGAACCCCCGACCCTCTCCGTGTAAGGGAGACGCTCTACCGCTGAGCTAAGCACCCCAGCTGAGCCGCTTAGTTTACAGCGTCTTTCAGAGCTTTACCAGCCTTGAAGGCAGGATTTTTTGCAGCGGCGATTTTGATCTCTTCGCCGGTCTTCGGGTTACGGCCGGTGCGCGCAGCGCGCTCGCGGACCTGGAACGTACCGAAGCCCACCAGAGTCACGGCCTCGCCCTTCTTCAGGGCCTTGGTGATCTCGGCGATGACGGCATCAACCGCACGGCCAGCTTCAGCCTTGGACAGGTCAGCAGCACCGGCAACGCCATCGATCAATTCGGTCTTGTTCATTCTGTAAAACTCCCTTTGCGGTAATCCGCGGAATTATTTGAGTGGCAGCCGTGCGTCCCCAAGACCCACGACCGCCGAAGAACCTGCAAACACGCCAGCACGAAATCAGCTGCTGCGTGAGTGGCACTTTTATACCAGCGCCCCCCTACCCGCGCAAGCTGAAAAGCCTTTAATGACGCGGGTTTTGAGGGGTTTTACGTTCACATTTCAGTGCTTGACGCGGGCCGTGGGAGCTGCCTTCGCCTTGCCGCGAACTGCGACGCGCTGCGCATTTTTGCCTGCTTTCTTCGGTGCCAACGGCGTTGCCAGCGCGATATCCAGCACCTCATCGATCCACTTCACCGGCACGATGGTCAGGTCGCGGGTGACATTGGCCGGAATGTCGGCCAGGTCCTTGCGGTTCTCGTCGGGAATGATGACGGTACGGATGCCACCGCGCAGTGCGGCCAGCAGCTTCTCCTTCAGGCCACCGATGGCGGTGACGCGGCCACGCAGGGTGATCTCGCCGGTCATCGCCACTTCGGCCTTGACCGGCACCTTGGTCAGCGTGGACACCAACGAGGTCACCATCGCGATGCCGGCGCTGGGGCCATCTTTCGGCGTGGCACCGTCGGGCACGTGCAGGTGCACGTCGTGCTTCTGCAGGAAATCCACGTCGATACCCAGCGACTCGGCACGTGCACGCACCACCGACAAGGCCGCCGTCGCCGATTCCTTCATTACGTTGCCCAACTGGCCGGTCAGCGTCACCGCGCCCTTGCCCGGGATCAGCGTCGACTCGATCTGCAGCAGGTCGCCGCCGACTTCGGTCCAGGCCAGGCCGGTGACCAGGCCGATCTCGTTCTCCTCCTCGGCACGGCCGAAGTCGAAGCGCTGCACACCCAGGTACTTGTCCAGGTTGCCGGCATCAACCACCACCAGCGCCCTGGGCTTCTTCGCGGTCTTCTTGGCCGCCTTCTTCACCGGCTGCGGGCCTGCCAGCGCGATTTCCTTGACTACCTTGCGGCAGATCTTGGCGATTTCGCGCTCAAGGTTACGCACGCCGGACTCGCGCGTGTAATAGCGCACGATGCCACGGATGGCGTCTTCCTCGATGGCCAGCTCCTCCACCTTCAGGCCATTGGCCTTGAGCTGCTTGGGCACCAGGTAGCGGGTGGCGATGTTGAGCTTCTCGTCCTCGGTGTAACCCGGGATGCGGATCACTTCCATGCGGTCCAGCAACGGGCCGGGAATGTTCAAGGAATTGGAGGTAGCCACGAACATCACTTCGCTCAGGTCCAGGTCGACCTCAAGGTAGTGATCGTTGAAGGCGTTGTTCTGTTCCGGGTCCAGCACTTCGAGCAGGGCCGAGGACGGGTCGCCGCGGAAATCCATCGACATCTTGTCGATCTCATCCAGCACGAACAGTGGATTCTTGCTGCCGACCTTGTTGAGGTTCTGCACGATGCGACCCGGCATCGAGCCGACGTAGGTGCGGCGATGGCCACGGATCTCGGCCTCGTCACGCACACCGCCCAGGCTCATGCGCACGAACTTGCGGTTGGTGGCCTTGGCGATGGACTGACCCAGCGAGGTCTTGCCCACGCCCGGCGGACCGACCAGGCACAGGATCGGGCCCTTCATCTGCTTCACCCGCGACTGCACGGCGAGGTATTCAAGGATGCGATCCTTGACCTTGTCCAGGCCGTAATGGTCGGCATCCAGCGTGTCCTGGGCGACCTTCAGATCCTTGCGGACCTTGGTGCGCTTCTTCCACGGCACGCCCAACAGCCACTCCAGGTAGTTGCGCACGACCGCAGCTTCTGCCGACATCGGCGACATCTGCTTGAGCTTGTTGAGCTCGTTCTTGGCCTTGGTTTCCACCGGCTTGGGCATGCCGGCTTCGGCGATCTTGCGCGCCAGTTCTTCCATCTCACCCGGCGCTTCATCCAGGTCACCCAGTTCTTTCTGGATGGCCTTCATCTGCTCGTTGAGGTAGTACTCGCGCTGGCTCTTTTCCATCTGCGATTTGACGCGACCGCGGATGCGCTTCTCCAGCTGTTGTACGTCGATTTCGCCGTCGACCAGGCCGACCAGCATTTCCAGACGGTCACCGACCTGCAGGGTTTCCAGCAACTTCTGCTTGTCGGCCAGGCGCACGCCGATGTGCGCGGCAATGGTATCGGCCAGGCGCGTCGGCTCATCGATGCCGGCCAGGGTCTGCAGCAACTCCGGCGGCAGCTTGCGATTGGTCTTGACGTACTGTTCGAACAGCGACATCAGCGAACGGGCGATCGCCTCGATCTCGCGCGGCTCGCGCGATTCGTCCGATTCGATCTCCACGCCGTGGCCCTGCAGCGAACCGTCCTGCTCGTAGATCTTGTCCACGGCGACGCGCGACAGGCCCTCGACCAGCACCTTGATGGTGCCATCGGGCAGCTTCAGCAGTTGCAGCACCTGCGCCAGGGTGCCGACCGTGTACAGGTCAGCGGCGGCCGGGTCGTCGGTTTCGGCGGACTTCTGCGCCAGCAGCAGGATGCGCTTGTCGGCCTCCATCGCGCGCTCCAGCGCCTGCATGGACTTGTCGCGGCCCACGAACAGGGGGATGACCATGTGCGGGAACACCACCACGTCGCGCAGCGGCAGGACCGGCAGGTCGAGGACTTCGAGTTGGGACTGGGCCATGGGGGCTCCGAGATTCGGTGGAGGCTAAATAAAAAAGCCGATGGCCCCGTTATGGGGCCATCGGCGAGGTGTTGCAAGAGCTGTCGAAAGCTGAACGTGAGCGGCGCAACCGCCTATTCACCTCAGTTCGCCCGGGTTCACTCGCCCGAGGCGGTTTTGACCGGTTCCGGCGGCGTCTGGTAGACGATGTACGGCTCGGATTTGTTCTCGATGACCGACTCGTCCACCACCACCTTGCTGACATTTTCCTGCGAGGGCAGCTCGTACATGGTGTCCAGCAGCACCGATTCGACGATGGTGCGCAGGCCACGGGCGCCGGTCTTGCGCTTGAGCGCCTTCTTGGCGATGGCCGACAGCGCATCGGGACGGAACTCCAGCTCCACGTTTTCCATCTCGAACAGCTTCTTGAACTGCTTGGTGATGGCGTTCTTGGGCTCGGTCAGGATCTGGATCAGGGCCGCTTCGTCCAGCTCTTCCAGGGTCGCGACCACCGGCAGGCGGCCAACGAACTCCGGGATCAGGCCGAACTTGATCAGGTCTTCCGGCTCCACTTCAGCCAGCACCTTGCCCACTTCCTGCTTGCGCTCGGCGCTCTTCACCTTGGCACCGAAACCGATGCTGCTGGTGTCGGTGGAACGCGCCTGGATCACCTTGTCCAGGCCGGCGAACGCGCCGCCGCAGATGAACAGGATGTTCTTGGTGTCGACCTGCAGGAATTCCTGCTGCGGGTGCTTGCGGCCGCCCTGCGGCGGAACGCTGGCAACCGTGCCTTCGATCAGCTTCAGCAGCGCCTGCTGCACGCCTTCGCCGGACACGTCACGGGTGATCGACGGGTTCTCGCTCTTGCGCGAGATCTTGTCGATTTCATCGATGTAGACGATGCCCTGCTGTGCCTTCTCGACATCGTAGTCGCACTTCTGCAGCAGCTTCTGGATGATGTTTTCCACATCCTCGCCCACGTAACCGGCTTCGGTCAGGGTGGTCGCATCGGCCATGGTGAACGGCACGTTGAGCAGGCGCGCCAGCGTTTCGGCCAGCAGCGTCTTGCCCGAACCGGTCGGGCCGACCAGCAGGATATTGGACTTGGACAGCTCGACGTCGTCGCTCTTGGAACGACTCTCGATGCGCTTGTAGTGGTTGTACACCGCAACCGCCAGGGTGCGCTTGGCACGGTTCTGGCCAATCACGTACTGGTCGAGCACCTCGAGGATCTCGCGCGGCTTGGGCAGCGAACTGCGCGCCGACTGCGCCTTTTCCTCAAGTTCCTCACGGATGATGTCGTTGCACAGCTCCACGCATTCATCACAGATGAACACGCTCGGGCCCGCGATCAGCTTACGAACTTCGTGCTGACTCTTGCCGCAGAACGAGCAGTACAGAATCTTGCCGCTGCTGTCCCCGGTACGACCTTGCCGGTCTTCGCTCATGCTTCGCTTACCCAGTTGCTTCCCCCTCTGAACAGGGGGTTCAAATTCGAGAATAACACAGGGCCGGAGGGACACCAGTCCGGTTCCGACCCTGCAAAATCAGGCCGATTTTCTGGCCGTTCAACGCATCAGGAGGCCTGGATGCTCTCTTCCGGACGGCGCTCCAGCACCTGGTCCACCAGGCCGTAAGCTGCAGCTTCGGCCGCGCTCTTGAAGTTGTCACGCTCGGTGTCGCGGGCGATGGTCTCCAGGTCCTGGCCGGTGTGCTTGGCCAGCACTTCGTTCAGGCGCGAACGCAGGGTCAGGATTTCACGGGCGTGGATGTCGATGTCCGTAGCCTGGCCCTGGTAGCCGCCGAGCGGCTGGTGGATCATCACGCGCGAGTTCGGCAGCGCGAAGCGCTTGCCCGGCGCACCGGCCGCCAGTAGCAGCGCGCCCATCGAGGCGGCCTGGCCGATGCAGGTGGTGCTCACGTCCGGCTTGATGTACTGCATGGTGTCGTAGATCGCCATGCCGGCAGTGACCACGCCGCCCGGCGAGTTGATGTAGATGCTGATTTCCTTTTCCGGGTTTTCCGACTCAAGGAACAGCAGCTGCGCGACCACAACGTTCGCCATATGGTCGTCGATCGGACCGACCAGGAAAATCAGGCGCTCTTTGAGCAGGCGCGAATAGATATCGTAGGCGCGCTCGCCGCGGCTGGTCTGTTCGACCACCATCGGAACCATGTTCAGAGCTTTGGTTCGGTTGTCCATTACGTGAGGCACCTATTTTGGGAGGGAACTCCCCGCGCCGTGGCGCGGGGATGAAACACCGCCAGCTTACTGGCGGATGGCTTCCTGGAACGTCAAGGCCTGCTCGGTGTGCTGGGCACGCTCGGCGATCCAGTCGATCACCTGCTCTTCCATCACACGGTTCTGCAGGCCAGCCATAAGCTGGGGGTCATTGCGGTACATCTCAATGACCTGCTCCGGCTCTTCGTAGGTCGAGGCGATCAGACGCATGGTTTCGTTCAGGCGCTTCGGATCCAGGCGCAGCTCGTTCTTGCGGGCGACTTCACCGACCAGCAGGCCGACCAGCACGCGCTTGGAAGCGGCGTCCTTGAAGCCTTCGTGGGCATCGGCCGGCACTTCGCCCGGGTTGCCGCCCTGGCGACGGATGGCATCGATCTGCTGGGCCAGCATCGAGCGGGCTTCGCCCTCGACCAGGCGCGGCGGCAGCTCGACCGAGGAATAGGCGGCGATCAGCTGCTCACCCACTTCGCGGCGCAGGCGGTTCATCAGCGCGCCCTTGAGCTCGCGCTCCAGGTTGGAACGGATGTCGGCGCGGAACTGCTCCACGTCGCCATTCTTCACGCCGAAGCTCTTGATGAAGGCAGCGTCGACTTCCGGCATCTCCTGCTCGGACACTTCAACGACCTTGACGGTGACCTGCACGGTCTTGCCCGCCAGTGCCGGCACGCGCCAGTCCGCCGGGAACTCGACGTCCAGGGTCTTTTCCTCGCCCTTGGCCAGGCCGATCAGGCCCTTCTCGATCTGCTCGAACATCATGCCCTGGCCGACGATGATGGTGCCCTTCTCGACACCCTCGGCCGGCAGACGCTCATCACCCGCCTGCGACCAGGTTTCCAGGCCGACCAGATCGCCTTCCTGGGCGCCGCGTGCAACCGGCTTCCAGCTGCGGCGCTGGGCGCGCAGGTTCTCGATCATCTGGTCGATGTCGGCATCGCTGATTTCGGCGGTGTGGCGCACGACGGTCAGCTTGGTGACGTCGACGTCGCCGAAGTCCGGGATCAGCTCGACGGTGGCAACGAAGTCGAACTCGCCTTCGCCGGCCTTGTCGATGCGCGGGTTACCGGCAATGCGCAGCTCGTGCTGGCGCAGGGCGGCATCGAAGGTCTCGCGCAGCAGGCCGTCCAGCGCCTCGGCGCGCACCTGCGGGCCAAAACGCTGCTCGATCACCTTGGCCGGCACCTTGCCCGGGCGGAAACCCTTGATGCGCGCGGTGCGCGCGATTTCGCCCAGACGGCCGCTGATGTGCCCCTGCAGACGCTCTTCCGGCAGCGAGAAGCTCAGGCGGCGTTCCAGATTGCCGGTGGATTCGATCGAAGCTTGCATGTTGACTCCTGCCACCGGCGGCAACCGCCCCGGTTCGATGTGATGGATGAAACGGTTGTAGGGCGCGGTTTGCACCGCAGCCCTTTAGTTTGGCCGATATCGCCCGTGGCCGCCAGCGGGCAGACCCATACAGGTTGTCTGAAAAGGCCCGCAGCGGGCAGAGAACACCGCTGACTGGTGCGAAAGGGGGGACTCGAACCCCCACGCCTTGCGGCACTGGAACCTAAATCCAGGGCGTCTACCAATTCCGCCACTTTCGCAATACTGACTCAGGGCGCCATTGTTGCAGGAGCGCCAACAAAGCGGAAGCCGCTCCCAGCTGCCCCGCCCGCAACCAGCGCCGACCACCTGCACCGGCCCCTTTCAAGAAAAAAGCCGCCAGATTTCTCCAGCGGCTTTTCCAATTTGGTGGGCTGTCAAGGATTCGAACCTTGGACCTATTGATTAAGAGTCAACTGCTCTACCAACTGAGCTAACAGCCCTGAAACTTCGAGGTGAATTCTACACTACATTGAGCGTCTTACGCACCTGCCCAAAACACCGGGCTTACATAAAAAGAGAAAGCCGCTGGATTGCTCCAACGGCTTTCTTGATTTGGTGGGCTGTCAAGGATTCGAACCTTGGACCTATTGATTAAGAGTCAACTGCTCTACCAACTGAGCTAACAGCCCTGAAAATCAGGAGGCGAATAATGCCGCAACCTGGTTTTTATTGCAAGCCCGGATTTCACTCCGAAGCCCTGAAACAGTGGGGTGGCTGAGGGGATTCGAACCCCCGACCACCGGAATCACAATCCGGTACTCTAACCAACTGAGCTACAGCCACCACTGAAACCCTACTCACCTACCGCTTGCACCTGATGGCGCGCCCGACAGGAATCGAACCTGTAACCGCCGGCTTAGAAGGCCGGTGCTCTATCCAGTTGAGCTACGGGCGCTCTGACCGGATTGTCGCACTCCAACACGCGCTTGGTGCGTTGGATGGTCGGGGTAGAGGGATTCGAACCCCCGACATCCTGCTCCCAAAGCAGGCGCGCTACCAGACTGCGCTATACCCCGGCGGTGAATCTCTCCGATGCCCCGGAAAGGTCGGCTATTGTGGGAAGAACGCGCCTGTCTGTCAACGGTAAATTTCATTTTGTTTAATTTGGGTATGCTGGCATCCGTTTCCCGCCCACTTCATAGCAACGGAGCATTGCATGCGCAGCGGCAACCCTGCCCTTTCCGAATCCACCTTCCTCGACCTTGGCAGCGGCAGCGTGGTGTCACGCGGCGCCGATGCGATGACCATCAACGGCACCGTCAACAAGACCGGCTTCCTGCTGCTGCTCGCCGCATTGACCGCAGCGTTCGCATGGAACGGCACCATCGGCGACAGCGGCGAGTTGCTGCCGGCAGCCAAGTTCTACATGTGGGGCGGCCTGATCGTCGGCTTCATCCTGTCGCTGGTGACCATCTTCAAGAAGACCTGGGCACCGGTCAGCGCGCCGTTGTATGCGCTGGCCGAGGGCCTGTTCCTTGGTTCGATCTCCGCGATCTATGAAGTGCGTTTCAACGGCATCGTGTTCCAGGCCGTGCTGCTGACCTTCGGCACGCTGTTCGCGCTGCTGTTCGCCTACCGCAGCGGCCTGATCAAGGCCACCGAGAACTTCAAGCTCGGCGTAGTCGCGGCCACCGGCGGCATCGCCCTGGTGTACCTGGCCACCATCGTGCTGGGCCTGTTCAACATCAACATCCCCTATATCCACGGCTCGGGCCTGATCGGCATTGGCTTCAGCCTGTTCGTGGTGGTGATTGCCGCGCTGAACCTGGTGCTGGATTTCGACTTCATCGAAAGCGGCGTGGAAGCCGGCGCTCCGAAGTACATGGAGTGGTACGGCGCGTTCGGGCTGATGGTCACCTTGGTGTGGCTGTACATCGAGTTCCTGCGCCTGCTGTCGAAGCTGCAGTCGCGCAACTGAGGCAGCTGCGGCAGGTTGCATGCAAAGGGCGCCCATTGGGCGTCCTTTGTTGTTCTGTAGTGCCGAGCCATTCTCGGCACTACATCAACGAAACATCAACGAAAACGGAGCGCTTTCGCGCTCCGTTTTCTGCAACACCAACTACCGCAGCTGCAATCAGACGCGGCTGGCGATGGCCTGGGCGAAGCCCATGGTGGTGCCGGTGCCGCCCAGGTCGCCGGTCAGCGAATCCTTGGCTTCCATCGTGGCAACGATGGCCTTGCGCAGGCGCTCGGCGTTTTCCGGCTGGCCGACGTGGTCCAGCATCTGTGCGGCCGCCAGCATCAGTGCGACCGGGTTGGCCTTGCCCTGACCGGCGATGTCCGGTGCGGTGCCGTGCACGGCTTCAAAGATCGCCGCGTCCTTGCCGATGTTGGCACCCGGGGCCAGGCCCAGGCCGCCGACCAGACCAGCGCACAGGTCGGAGATGATGTCGCCGAACAGGTTGGTGGTGACCAGGATGTCGAACTGCTCCGGACGCATCACCAGCTGCATGCAGGCGTTGTCGACGATCATTTCCTGGAATTCGATTTCCGGGTACTCGGCGGCAACTTCGCGGGCAACGTTCAGGAACAGGCCCGAGGTCGACTTGATGATGTTGGCCTTGTGCACGGCGGTGACCTTCTTGCGGCCGGTGCTCTTGGCCAGTTCGAAGGCGTAACGCACGATGCGCTCGGAGCCCTTGCGGGTGATGCGGGTGCCGGAGAACGCGGTCTCGCCGTCGGCCGACACTTCCTGGCCTTCGGCCAGATAGGCGCCTTCGGTGTTCTCACGCACCGTGATCATGTTGATGTTCTCGTAGCGCGACTTGGTGTTCGGGAACGAGATGGCCGGGCGCACGTTGGCATACAGGTCGAACTGGCGACGCAGGGCAACGTTGATCGAGCTGAAACCGCCACCGACCGGGGTGGTCAGCGGGCTCTTCAGGGCGACCTTGTGCTTGGTGATCGACTCCAGGGTGGAAGCCGGGATCAGCTCACCGTGCTTTTCCAGGGCGGCCAGGCCGGCGTCGGCGAATTCGTAGGACAGGCCGGTGCCCAGCTTGTCCAGCACGAACAGGGTGGCGTCCATGATTTCCGGGCCGATGCCATCGCCGCGGATGACGGTGATTGTCTGCGTCATTTCTAGGTATTCCGAACAGGGAGGAGGGAATGCGCCATCCGGCTGCCCGGATACCGGCGCGATTGAAAAGGTTTCAACTGTCAATTATGCCTGATCAGCCGCGCCAGCCCCAACTGGACGAAGGTCTGGGGTTCAGCTGTGGTCGTGACCGGCCGGCGCCTCGGCCGCCCCGCTCTCCAACTGGTCCAGGAAGTCCACCGCCCGCCGCAGGTGCGGAATGACGATGGATCCGCCCACCACCAGGCCCACCGAGAAGGTCTCGAAGAACTCTTCACGGTTGACCCCGGCATCCTTGCATTGCGCAACGTGGTAGCTGATGCAGTCATCGCAGCGCAGCACCAGCGAGGCGACCAGGCCCAGCAGCTCCTTGGTCTTCACGTCCAGCGCGCCAGCCTGGTAGGTCTGGGTATCCAGCGCGAAGAAGCGCCGCACCACCTGGTTGGGCTCGGCCAGGATGCGCTGGTTCATGCGCTGGCGGAACTCGGTGAACTCGGCCAGGCGGTCCTTTTCGCTGCCGCTCATGCGCCCTGCCCGGCCAGCAGCGGCTCCAGCTTGCCGGCACGATGCAGCGCCATCATGTCGTCGTAACCGCCCACATGGACGTCGCCGACGAAGATCTGCGGCACGCTGGTGCGCTTGGTCAAGGCCATCATCTTCTCGCGCTCGACCGGGTCCAGGTCGATGCGAACCTCGGTCCAGGACTGGCCCTTGCTCTTCAGGAAGTTCTTGGCGGCCACACAGTAAGGGCAGACAGCGGTGGAGTAGATGGTGATCTCCGGCACGCCGCCGGTGGTGGATTGCGTTGTCACAACGAAACTCCTGACTGGAAACATTGTCTATATATGGTACCGACAGCCGCGGATATCGATGCCAGCGGTGGAACACAGCAGGTTAACCTGTGCTTCACACCGGCGCCGTGCTTACCGGTCATCCTCCGCCCTGCCACTTCTGGAGTTTCCTGCTTGCGCACCCTGCTGCTCGCCACTGCCGTCACCCTGGCGCTTGCCGCGCCCCTGTCGCACGCCGATGACACCAAGCTGCCGGACATCGGCTCCTCGGCCGGCGAGCTGCTGACCCCGGCACGGCAGGCCGAGTACGGCGGGATGATGCTGCGCGAACTGCGCAACTACGGCTATCTGCTGGACGATCCACTGGTCGACGACTGGCTCGGCACCATGGGCACACGGCTCGGCTCCAACAGTGCCCAGCCGCAGCAGAAGTACACGTTCTTCATGATGAAGGACCGCCAGATCAACGCCTTTGCCACCTTGGGCGGTTACATCGGCATGAATGCTGGTCTGGTGTTGACCGCCGAGCGCGAGGACGAGGTCGCCGCGGTGCTGTCGCACGAAATCTCGCATGTCACCCAGCAACATGTGCTGCGTGGAGTGGAGCGCGCCCAGCGCGACCAGATCCCGATCCTGCTCGGCATGCTGGCGGCGGTGATCGCCGCGCAGCAGGCCGGTGGCAACTCCTCCGGCGACGCCACCATGGCCGCGATCACCTCCGGCATGGGCCTGATGCAGCAGCGCCAGATCAATTTCACCCGCTCCAATGAGTCCGAGGCCGACCGTCTCGGCATCCGTACCCTGGCCCGCAGCGGCTACGACGTGGATGCGATGGCCGGCTTCTTCGAGCGCATGTCGGCGGCGATGCGTGGCAATGAAGGCGGTTATTCCACGCCGGATTTCCTGCGTACCCACCCGGTCAACATCACCCGCATCAGCGAGGCCAAGGCCCGCGCCGAGCAGATGAAGAAGGACACGGTGCTGCTGACCACGCAGACGCCGACCGGCATCCTGCAGGAGCGTGTGGATCCTTCCGCACCCGACACCAGCGCCAGCCCCTTGAGCGGCGGCAATCCACTGCTGCCGGCCGGCCTGCAGCTGTCCCTGCCCGGCACCAGCTTGCCACGCGGCCCGACCGGCCAATTCGACTGGGCCCGCGAGCGCCTGCGCGTGCTCAGTGCGCCCACTCCGTCGGAACTGGTCCGCGAATACGAAGGCCTCAAGCGCAGCCAGAAGGATGGCCTGACCGACCCGCAGCGTTACGGCGTGGCCATCGCACGTCTGCGCGATGGTGGCGCCGGTGGCGTTACCCAGGCCCTGCCCGAACTGCAGCAACTGCTGCAGCAATACCCGGACAACCTGTGGGTGAACCTGGCCCTGGGCGAGGCCGAATCGCGCAGGGGACAGCACGAAGAGGCCAACAAGCGCTTCGACGCCCTGCTCAAGCGCCTGCCGCAGAGCCGGCCGGTGGCCTTGACCTATGCGCGCATCCTCAATGAACAGGGCGGCGTCGCGGCCGGCCAGCGCGCGCAGGCCATGTTGCGGCCACTGCTGGCCCGTTCCAGCGACGACCCGGTGTTCCAGACCACCTTTGCCCGTGCCAGCGAACTGGCCGGCGACAGCACCCGCGCCAGCGAAGCCTATGCCGAGGCCGCTTACCTGAACGGTCGCCCGGAACAGGCGCTGATCCAGTTCCAGGCCCTGCTCAAGCAGCCGGGACTGGACTATGTCAGCCGTGCCCGGGTGGATGCCCGCATCGAATCGATCATGCCAACCGTGCTGGAAATGCGTCGCCTCGGCGTCCACGACCCGGAAATGTCACGCAACTGAACCCGTGGCTGACAAACGGCCGGGATTGCCGCCTGTCCATGTCACAAACCCGTCATCAAACCGTAGTCTACTGAGCACATCCCTTATTGATGGGCATTCCGGTAGGCGCCACGTGCAGAAACGTATCCTGATTGTCGACGACGAACCCGCGATCCGTGACA
This sequence comes from Stenotrophomonas sp. STEN033, assembly GCF_056856655.1. NCBI lineage: Bacteria > Pseudomonadati > Pseudomonadota > Gammaproteobacteria > Lysobacterales > Lysobacteraceae > Stenotrophomonas > Stenotrophomonas sp. STEN033. Next base: position 17,460 of record NZ_JBXFWM010000021.1, on the reverse strand, counting down.
TGGTCGCCTTCGCCCTGCGCAAGGGCGAGTACGACCCGGTCCATGCCGGCGACGCACTCGAAGCGCAGACCGCCATTGCCGACCGGGTACCGGACATGATCCTGCTGGACTGGATGCTGCCCGGCACCAGCGGCCTGGAACTGGCCCGCCGCTGGCGCAAGGAAGTCCTGACCCGCGACGTGCCGATCATCATGCTCACCGCACGCGGCGAAGAAAATGACCGCGTCGGTGGCCTGGAAGCCGGCGTCGACGACTATGTGGTCAAGCCGTTCTCGGCACGCGAACTGCTGGCCCGCATCCGTGCGGTGATGCGCCGCACCCGCGACGATGACGAAGACGGCAGCGTCGGCGTTGGCAACATCCGCATCGACGGCGCCGCCCACCGCGTCTTCGCCGGCGATGTTCCGGTGCCGATCGGCCCCACCGAATACCGCCTGCTGCACTTCTTCATGACCCACCCCGAACGCGTCTATACCCGTTCGCAACTGCTGGATCATGTCTGGGGCGGCAGCGTGTACGTGGAAGAACGCACCATCGATGTGCATATCCGCCGCCTGCGCAAGACGCTGGAACCGTTCGGCGCCGAGAACATGGTGCAGACCGTGCGCGGTGCCGGCTACCGTTTTTCCGCCGCCACCTGAACGGCGGCGGCCGCGCGGCTGCAAGCGATGCTATAACCCGGGATACCCCCGACGGATCCCTCCCGTACCACCGAGAGTGCAATGCCCCGCCAATTCCGATCTGCCTGGTTGAAGACGCTGGCCACCGTGGCCGCGTTGTTGTTGCTGGCATGGGGGCTGGGCGCGTTGCTGGGGCATCCCGCGCTGGTGGTGGCACTCGCCGCCCTGGCGATCCTGGCCTGGCATTACTGGCGATTGCGCCAATTGCTGCTGCGGCTGACCGCACGCCAACGCTGGGACAGCCCTGCAGGCGTCGGCGTCTGGAACGAGCTGGACCGCCTGCTCTCGCGCAACCAGCAGGAAATGCGTGCACGCAAGCGGCGCCTGGTCGAGATGCTGCGCAGCTACCGCGCCGCCGCCGCCGCGCTGCCGGATGCGGTGGTGGTGGTCGACCGCAACACCCAGCGCGTGCAGTGGTTCAACGAGGCCGCCACCACCCTGCTCGGCCTGCAGCACCCAGCCGACATGGAGGCTGCGCTGGTGCCGCGCCTGCAGCCGCTGCCGCTGGCCCATTGGCTGGCCGGTGGCCGCAATGCCGAACCCATTCTGGATGCCAACTCGCCGGTCGATCCGGCCATCCGCCTGCACATGCGCCTGATCCCCTACTCGGATCACCATTGGCTGCTGGTCGCGCGTGACGTGACCAAGCTGCTGCACCTGGAACAGGTACGCCGCGACTTCGTCGCCAACGTCTCGCATGAGCTGCGCACGCCACTGACCGTGGTGCATGGCTACCTCGACATGATGGACCCGGAGGATTTCCCCGACACCGGGCCGATGCTGTCGGAAATGCGCAAGCAATCTCAGCGCATGGCGCAGCTGGTCGAAGATCTGCTGACCCTGTCGCGACTGGAATCGCAGCAGCACACCGAGCTGGAAACCGTGGCCATGACCTCGATGCTGGCCTCGCTGCGGCGCGAAGCCGAGGCACACAGCCAGGGCCGTCACACCATCACCGTGGAAGACCAGGCTGGCGTGGACCTGGCGGGTTCCAACAAGGAACTGCACAGCGCCTTCTCCAACCTGCTGACCAATGCCGTGCGTTACACCCCGGCCGGTGGCCGCATCAGCCTGACCTTCAGCCGCGAAGGCAATGGCGCCGTATTGGCTGTCACCGATACCGGTTACGGCATCCCGGCCAACCATCTGCCGCGATTGACCGAACGCTTTTACCGCGTGTCCAGCAGCCGCTCGCGCGAAAGCGGCGGCACCGGCCTGGGCCTGTCCATCGTCAAACACATTCTTGGCCTGCACCAGGCACGCCTGGAGATCCGCAGCGAAGTCGGCCAAGGCAGCACCTTCGCCTGCCACTTTGACGCCGAGCATGTACGCCCGCGCAATGCATCCCCCTCGCCTTTGTCCATGGAAGACTTCCCGGCATGACCCCTCCTCCCCCGCCCCCCGCCACTCCCGCCGTCGGCACCGATCCGTTGCGTGATCCGTCGCTGTACATCAACCGGGAACTGTCACAGCTGGATTTCAACTTCCGCGTGCTGGCCCAGGCGATGGATGAGCAGGTGCCGCTGCTGGAGCGGCTGCGCTTCCTGTGCATCTCCTGCACCAACCTGGATGAGTTCTTCGAGATCCGTGCCGCAGCGGTACGCCATGCGCAGGAATTCGGCCTGCCGCCGGCACCGGACGGGATGAGCCCGCAGGCCATCCTCAACGCCATCCATGACCGCGCTGCCGAACTGGTGGACCAGCAGTACCGTTGCTGGAACCAGGTGCTGCGCCCGGCCCTTGGCGAGGCCGGCGTCGGTATCCTCGCCAACAAGAGTTGGACCACGCGCCAGCGCCGATGGCTGCGCGCCTATTTCCGCAACGAGATCATGCCGGTGCTGTCGCCGCTGGGCCTGGATCCGTCGCACCCGTTCCCGAAGATCCTCAACAAGTCGCTGAACATCGTCGTCGTGCTGAAGGGCACCGACGCCTTCGGTCGCGCCGGCCATCTGGCCCTGGTGCGCGCGCCGCGCTCGCTGCCGCGCATCATCCAGTTGCCAGAGTCGCTGGGCGGCCCGCAGAACTTCGTGCTGCTATCGGCGGTACTGTCGGCCTTCGTCGATGAGCTGTTCCCGGGCATGGATGTGCAGGGTGCCTACCAGTTCCGCGTCACCCGCAACTCCGAGCTGGTGGTGGACGAGGAGGAAGTCGAGAACCTGGCGCTGGCGCTGCGCGATGAGCTGGTCGACCGTGGCTACCGGCCGGCGGTGCGGCTGGAGATCGCCCACGACTGCCCCAAGCCGATCATGCAGACCCTGCTGCAGAACTTCGGCCTGTCGGAGAACGCGGCCTATCGCATCGACGGCCCGGTCAACCTCAACCGCGTCATCCAGGTGTATGACCTGCTGCAGCGGCCGGACCTGAAATACCCGCCGATGACCCCACGCGTGTTCAAGTCGCCCGAGGGCATCTTCGAAACCGCTGCGCAGGGCGACGTGCTGCTGCACCACCCGTTTGATTCCTTCAGCACCGTGCTGGAGCTGATCCGCGAAGCCGCGGTCGATCCCAACGTATTGGCGATCAAGCAGACCCTGTACCGCACCGGCAAGGACTCGGGCATTGTCGAAGCCCTGATCCTGGCCGCACGCAATGGCAAGGACGTCACCGTCGTGGTCGAACTGCGCGCGCGCTTCGACGAAGAAGCCAACCTCGGCCTGGCCGATCGCCTGCAGGATGCCGGCGTGCAGGTGGTCTACGGCGTGGTCGGCTACAAGACCCACGCCAAGATGCTGCTGATCGTGCGCCGCGAGGGCCGCAAGCTGCGCCGCTACGTGCACCTGGGCACCGGCAACTACCACAGCGGCACCGCCCGCGCGTATACCGACCTGAGCCTGATCACCGCCGATCCGGACATCGGCAACGATGTGCACCTGCTGTTCCAGCAGCTGTCCGGGCTGGCGCCGAAGATGAAGCTCAAGTGCCTGCTGCAATCCCCCTTCACCCTGCATGCCGGGCTGATCAAGCGCATCGAGCGCGAGACCCGGCTGGCACTGGAAGGCAAGCCGGCCCGCATCATCGCCAAGATGAACGCGCTCAACGAGGCGCAGGTGATCCGCGCCCTGTATGCCGCCTCGCAGGCCGGCGTGCAGATCGACCTGATCGTGCGCGGCGCCTGCACCCTGCGCCCGGGCGTGGAAGGTGTGTCGGACAATATCCGCGTGCGGTCGATCGTCGGCCGCTTCCTCGAGCACAGCCGGGTCTACTGGTTCGGCAACAACGGTGCCCCCGAGCTGTACTGCGCCAGCGCCGACTGGCTGGAACGCAACCTGCTGCGCCGCGTGGAAACCTGCTTCCCGATCCTGGATACCGATCTGTCCCGGCGCATCTACCGCGAGGTGCTGCAGAACTACCTGGACGACAACCTCAACGCCTGGGACCTGCAGGAAGACGGCCGCTACATCAAGTGCGAGCCAGCACCCGGCCAGCCTCCGCATTCGGCGCAACAGGCACTGATGGAAGGGCTCTGAGGCAGGAGCGAGAAGCCAGAAGTGAGAAAACAGGAGTGAGAAACGAGAAGGAGCAACGACAGCGCCCGCTGCCGCCTCATTTGTTGGCGGGACCGGGATTGAGGCCTCCCTCCGCGCCTGCCAGGGCAGCTGATTCTGGTCTTTCTCACTCCTCACTTCGCACTCCTCACTCCTCTTCACGCCCTACTACCGTTACCATTCCGCCATGCCCCAGTCTTCCCTGACCCCACCGCCCCTGCAGGACGGCGACCTGCTGGCCGCCATCGACCTGGGTTCCAACAGTTTCCACATGGTTATCGCGCGCTACCTGCTTGGGCAGCTGCGGGTGGTGGACCGCCTGCGCGAGACCGTGCGCATGGCCGACGGCCTGGATGGCAAAGGCGGGCTGTCGCCCGAGGCGCGCCAACGCGCGCTCGAATGCCTGGCCCGCTTTGGCCAGCGCATCCGCAACATCCCGCCTTACCGCGTGCGCGCCCTGGCTACCAATACCGTGCGCCAGCTGCGCTCACCGCTGTCGTTCCTGATGCCGGCCGAAACCGCGCTGGGCCACGCCATCGAAGTGGTCAGCGGCCGTGAAGAGGCGCGCCTGATCTACCTGGGCGTCGCCCATGCGCAGCCGCCCAAGCCCGACCAGCACCGGCTGGTGATCGACATCGGCGGCGGCTCCACCGAATTCATCATCGGCCAGGGCATGCAGACGCTGGAGCGCGAAAGCCTGCAGGCCGGCTGCATCGCCAGCACCCGTCGTTTCTTCCCGGGCGGCAAGCTGAGCAAGAAGCGCTGGAAGGATGCGCTCACCGAGATCGGCGCCGAGTTCCAGCCCTTCGCCAACAAGTACAAGGCATTGGGCTGGCAGGAAGCCTTGGGCTCGTCCGGCACCCACAAGGCGATCAGCGAAATCTGCGCGGCGATGAAGCTCAGCAAGGGCGCCATCACCGCCGAGGCGTTGCCGCAGCTGCGCGAGGAGCTGCTGCGCGCCAAGCACATCAACGACATCAACCTGCCCACCCTGTCCAACGAGCGCCGCCCGATCATTGCCGGTGGCGTGCTGGTGCTGGAAGCCGCCTTCCAGGCGCTGGGCCTGCAGAAACTGCTGGTCAGCAAGGCCGCGATGCGCGAGGGCATCCTCTACGACATCATGGGCCGCGCCAACGACAACGATCCGCGCGATGAATCGGTCGCCGCGCTGACCCAGCGTTACGCCATCGACGAGACCCAGGCGCAGCGCGTGGAAGCCACCGCGCAACGGCTGTTTGAACAGGTGGCCGACAGCTGGAAGCTGGACGTGGACGATGCGCGCATGCTCGGCTGGGCCGCACGCCTGCACGAGCTGGGCCTGATGATCGCCCACAGCGGTTATCACACCCACGGCAGCTACGTGATCGAGCATTCGGACATCGCCGGTTTCTCGCGCCAGGAGCAGCAGATGCTGGCGGCACTGATCCGCACCCACCGCCGCGGCATCTCCAAGACCGCGTTCGACGCCCTGCCCGACCGCCTGCTGCTGCCGGCCAAGCGCACCGCCGCGCTGCTGCGGCTGGCGGTACTGCTGCACCGCGCCCACGAACCCGATCCCATTCCAACGCTGGAACTGTCGGTGGATGGCAACACCTTGTCGCTGATCCTGGCCAAGGACTACATCGACGCCCGCCCGCTGCTGCGCGCGGACCTGGTCGGCGAAGCCGAAGGCATGACCGGGCTGGGCTTCAACTTCCGGCCATTCGTGGCCTGAGCGGGATCGGCAAGTACGACTGACGCTGGCGCCCGCGCCAACGCTGGACAGACAAGACCACGACCCGTTGCGGGCCGTGGTCTTCGCTCTTCAGGGCCGTCATAAAGCGGTCAGATCACAGTAACAGGTGCTTCATCGGCTACGCGCATCCTCGCCAAAAACCGGGAGCCAGCCATGCGCTTTGCGATCGTCACCGAGACCTATCCGCCGGAGGTCAATGGCGTTGCCTTGACCGTGCAGGGACTGGAGCACGGCCTGCGCAACCGCGGCCACGACGTCGATGTGGTGCGCCCACGCCAGCAGCAGGACGGCACCGGCGCCGCCCATGAGCTCCTGGTACGCGGCGCCGGCCTGCCACGCTATCCCGGCCTGCGCTTCGGCCTGCCGGCACCGCTGCTGCTTGCACGCCAGTGGCAACAACTACGCCCGGATGCAATTTACGTGGCCACGGAAGGCCCGTTGGGATGGTCGGCGATGCGCACCGCGCGGCGGCTGGGCATCCCGGTCGCGTCGGGCCTGCACACGCGCTTTGATGAATACCTGCCCGACTATGGCGCTGCCTGGTTGCAGGGCACCGCACTGCGCTGGATGCGCCGCTTTCACAATCAGGCAGAAGCCACCTTGGTCCCCACCCGCGAGTTGCAGCAGTTCCTTCTGGACAACGGTTTCTCCCGAGCGCGGTTGCTCGCGCGCGCGGTGGATGGCAGTCAGTTCGACCCAAACAAACGCGACGCTGCGCTGCGTGCCGACTGGGGCATCGAAGGCGAAGGCTTTGCGGTGATCCATGTCGGCCGCATCGCCGCAGAGAAGAACCTGGGGCTGGCAATCAAGGCGTTCCGCCGCATCCAGCAACACCGGCCGAAGGCACGCTTTGTCTGGGTCGGCGATGGCCCGATGCGGGCGAAGCTGGCCGAGCAGAATCCCGACTTCATCTTCTGCGGCGTGCAACGTGGCGAAGCCTTGGCCCGGCATTTCGCCAGCGCCGACCTGTTCCTGTTCGCCAGCCGCAGCGAAACCTTCGGCAACGTCACCCTGGAAGCCATGGCCAGTGGCGTGGCGACGGTCGCCTTCAACTACGGAGCAGCACGCGAGCACCTGCGCAGCGGCCATAGCGGGGTGGCGGTGGACACGGACGAGAACTTCATCGCCGCCGCCGTGCAGCTGGCCAACGATGAGGAAATGCGCACCACCCTTGGCGCCAACGCCAGCCGTGCGATGCAGCGCCTGCACCCGGAACAGGTGGTTGCCGAGTTCGAAGCCCTGCTCAGTGAACTGGCCTCCCGGAGACGCTGCCATGCCATTGCTGCCGCCTGAAGGAATCGCCGCACGCGAAGCACGCTGGTGCCGCCGGGCAAACCACTACGGCCGTCGGCGCGGCATCCGTCGCCTGTTCTCGGTGCTGAGTCGGCTTGGCGATGGCGTGTTCTGGTACATGCTGATGGGCGCGCTGGTACTGGCTGATGGACTGGACGGCCTGCAGGCGTCGGCACACATGGCCGCCACCGGCGTGCTGGCGCTGACCCTGTACAAGCTGCTCAAGCGCTGGACCCGGCGCCCGCGCCCATTTGCCGCCGACCTGCGCATCCGCGCCTGGGTGGCGCCGCTGGATGAATACAGCTTCCCGTCCGGCCACACCCTGCATGCGGTGTCATTCACCGTGGTGGCGCTGGCCTACTACCCGTGGTTGGCCCCCTTGCTGCTGCCCTTCACCCTCGGCGTAGCGCTGTCACGGGTGGTGCTGGGCCTGCACTACCCCAGCGACGTGCTGGCCGCCACCGCCATCGGGGTGCTGCTGGGAACCGGCTCACTGCAACTGCTGGCGCTGTTCGCAGGCTGATCAGGCTCTACAATGCAGGCATGACAACGCTGTTCATCTCCGACCTGCACCTGGACCCCAGCCGTCCAGCCATCACCGAGCTGTTCCTCGACTTCCTGCGCGGCGAAGCGCGGCAGGCCGAGGCGCTGTACATCCTGGGCGACCTGTTCGAGGCATGGATCGGCGATGACACGCCTTCCAGCGCCGCCGATGCGGTCGCGCTGGCACTGCGTGAAGTCAGCGACGCCGGTGTGCCGGTGTACTTCATCCGCGGCAACCGCGACTTCCTGCTCGGTAACGACTATGCCGCCCGCGCCGGCATGCGCATCCTGCCGGACCCGTCGGTGATCCAGCTGTATGGCAAGCCGGTGCTGCTGCAGCACGGCGACCTGCTGTGCACCGACGACGTCGCCTACCAGGCGTTCCGTGCACAGACCCGCAACCCCGCCTTCATCGCCCAGTTCCTGTCGCAGCCGCTGGAAGCACGCGTCGCCTTCGCGCAGAAGGCCCGTGCCGCCAGCCAGGCGCATCAGTCGGAAATGAAGCAGGACGACAAGGCGACCTTTGAGACCGTCACCGATGTGGCCCCGGCCGAGGTGATTGCCACCTTCCAGCGTTACGGCGTGGACACGATGATCCACGGCCACACCCATCGCCCGGCAATCCATACCGTGAGCGCAGGCGAGCACAGCTTCACCCGTATCGTGCTGGGTGACTGGTATGAGCAGGGCTCGGTGTTGCGTGTGGATGCGGACGGCTTCCGGTTGGAAGCATTGGGCTGACGCTGCTTGTAGGAGCGGCGCAAGCCGCGAAGCGGGCACAAAAAGAACCGCCAGATATGGCTGCAGTTGCAGACCTGTTTGGCGGTTTTTGCATTTGTGGCTTCGCGGCTGACGCCGCTCCTACAAGGCTCGGCCATATGTTTTGTGGGAGCGGTGTGAGCCGCAAAGCTGACATAAAAAAACCGCCAGAGTTGGCTGCAATCGCAGACCTTTCTGACGGTTCTTGTTTTCATGGCTTCGCGGCTCACGCCGCTCCCACAAAATTCTTATTTTGATCAGGCGCTTGGGTCAGGGCGCTTCCACCGGTACCGATGGGTCGCGTGCACAGCCCTTGAAGGTATCCTTGCCCAGCACGAATTCGGCGGTGAACGGGTGTTTCAGGTCGGACATGCCGTCCGAGCACTCGGCACGCTGCAACGTCAGTTTGAACGCGTCCTTGCCCTCCCCGCCCTGTACCACCAACAAGCCGTCCTGCAGCGCGCGGCTGCCTTCCAGATGCAGCGGGCTGGCCTGGGTCTCCGGGGTGCTGTAATCGAGTTTTGCGCCATCGGCGCGCACGCTCCAGAACGGTTCGTTGCCGAAGGCCTGCACGATGACCGGGAAATCATCCTTGGCAGCCACAGCTTCAGGCGCCGCGACAGGCGCAACCGGGGCCGGCGCTGCAGCACTGGAACCGGCCGCAGGCTTGGAACCGTTGCATGCCGACAATGCCACTACCAGCGCGGCCAACGTAAGAATCTGCTTCATCGTTTTCTCCTTGATTGCACCGTTGCCGATCGAGAGCACAGTGACATGCGATTCGACCTGATGCTGGCGCATGCCCCTGCATCAGCCCGTGAAAGACACGGCTACGGAAAGCCGCATCTGCCGCGCCGATGTTGGAATGCGGCCGAGCTGGTCGTCAATCGGACATGGCCCGAGTTGCGGGAATCGTTCATCGTTGCGCCCTGCAATGCCTACGCGAGCAGTCGTCGCCAAAGACGTGGCGGCCTGCGTCACCGCGCGCGGCATTCAACCGGCTTGTTCAACCAGATAGTCAAGTTCGTCTTCATCAAAACCGGCCAACAAGCGCGCTTCCAGGTTGAAGGGCCCACGCAGGTAGCCGCCGGCGTACTCGCCCAGCAGTTCCTTGAAACGCTTGCGTGGCTCGACACCGGCGCGTGCGCAATGCCAGTGGTACCAGCGCGTGCCGGCAGCAACATGAGCCACCTCTTCACGCAGGATCACCTCCAGCACGTCAGCAGTCGTGGCATCACCCAACGAGCGCAGCTTGCTGATCATCGCCGGGGTGACATCCAGGCCACGTGCTTCCAGTACGCGCGGCACCAAGGCCATGCGTGCCAAACCGTCATGCGCGGTCTTCTCACACATTTCCCACAGGCCGTTATGGGCGGGGAAATCGGCATAGTCATGGCCATGTGCCAACAGCCGATCACGCAGCAGTACGAAGTGGCGCGACTCATCGTCGGCGCAGCTGACCCAATCGGCGTAGAAGCTGCCCGGCAGGCCGCGGAAACGATAGACCGCGTCCCAGGCCAGGTCGATGGCATTGAGTTCGATATGGGCGATGGCGTGGATGAAGGCGGCACGCCCATCCACGGAGCCAAGGCCACGACGCGGCAGGTCGCGGGGGTGCACCAGCACCAGTTGCGGCGGGCGACCCGGCGCGCGGATCGGTTCGGGTTCTGGCGCTTCTGCGGGCAGCTTCAAGGTGCCAGCGCGGTAGCGCGCGGCGTAGTGCTGGGTGAGCGCGACTTTCTCAAGTGGATCGACGGCGGCCATGCAGATGCAGGCGGCGTCGAGCAGGGAGAAGTCTGCTGCTTCGGGCGGCGATAGGTAGCTTGTGTCCGCAGCTGCAGGCTGTGCTTGTTGCCGGTTCATAGGTGCTCGCACATTGCTGCTTCGTTCTGCCCTCGCCCCAACCCCTCTCCCGCAGGGAGAGGGGCTTTCAGATCAGGCGCGGCGCTTGTTCTTGGCTTCATCCGAACGCAGCTGCTGGATGCGTTCGAAGTAACCCGGCTCGATGCCGGTGACGTACTCGCCGTTGAAGCAGGACGAATCGAACTCCTTCAGCTCCGGGTTGCCTTCGCGCACCGCGACTTCCAGGTCTTCCAGGTCCTGGTAGACCAGCCAGTCGCAGCCCAGGTGCTGCTCGATTTCCTCGACGCTGCGGTTGTGCGCGACCAGTTCCTCGGCAGCCGGCATGTCGATGCCGTAGATGTTGGGGTAACGCACCGGCGGCGCAGCGCTGGCCAGGTAAACCTTGCGGGCGCCGGCATCGCGTGCCATCTGCACGATCTGCTGGCTGGTGGTGCCACGGACGATGGAGTCATCCACCAGCAGCACCACGCGGTTGCGAAATTCCAGATGGATCGGGTTGAGCTTGCGACGCACGGACTTCACCCGCTCACCCTGGCCCGGCATGATGAAGGTGCGGCCGACGTAGCGGTTCTTGACGAAGCCTTCGCGGTACTTCACGCCGAGCACGTTGGACATCTCCAGCGCGGCATCGCGCGAGGTGTCGGGGATCGGGATGATGGTGTCGATGTCATGGTCCGGACGCAGGCGCAGGATCTTCTCGCCCAGTTTCTGGCCCATGCGCATGCGCGCCTTGTGCACCGACACGTTGTCCATCATCGAGTCGGGGCGTGCGAAATACACGTACTCGAAGATGCACGGCGTCTGCTGTGTGTTGGTCGCGCAGATCTCGGTGAACAGTTCACCGCGCTCGGTGATGACAACGGCTTCGCCCGGGGCGACATCGCGCATGCGCTCGAAGCCGAGCACGTCCAGCGCCACCGATTCGGAGGCCACGGCGTACTCGATGCCTTCGGCATGCTCGCGCTTGCCCAGCACCAGCGGACGGATGCCGTGCGGGTCACGGAAGGCCACCAGGCCCAGGCCCAGCACCACGCTGACCACGGCATAGCCGCCCTTGCAGCGGCGGTGCACGCCGGCCACGGCACGGATCGCCGCTTCCGGGGTCAGCATGCGCTGTGCGTCCAGCTCGTAGGCGAACACGTTCAACAGCACTTCGCTGTCCGAATCGGTATTGATGTTGCGGCGGTCGGCCTCGAACACCTGGCGACGCAGTGCCTCGGTATTGATCAGGTTGCCGTTGTGCGCCAGCGCGATGCCGTACGGCGAGTTGACGTAGAACGGCTGCGCCTCGTCGGTGCCTTCCGAGCCTGCGGTCGGGTAACGCACATGGGCGATGCCGATGCGGCCCTGCAGCAGCGCCATGCGGCGCTCGTCGAAAACATCACGGACCAGGCCGTTGGCCTTTTCCACCCGCAGGCGGGTGCCGTCGGCGGTGGCGATACCGGCGGCATCCTGGCCACGGTGTTGGAGGACGGTCAGGCCGTCATAAAGCTGCCCGGCGACGTTCTGGTTGCCGACGATTCCGACGATGCCACACATGTTGCGCGATCTCCGCTGGGCGATGCCCGTTAACGTGAAGGTGGCCGTGCCTGGCCTTGAGGCTCAACCCTTATCGGCTTGAGTTGACCCGGGCGCACCTGCGCCGGATCGATGTTGGAGGGCAACGCCCCCGCCGGGTCAGCTCGGCTTCCTTCTGCGCTGCGTTGGCGGGGATCAAAACGCGTCCCTTCCAACGGCACCGGTAGCAAGCCACTGCCCGCATCTGCTTCGTTCGGTCCGCCATTATCGCCTGCCAGCACCGACTTACCCAAGTCCATCAGCGCCATTGCCGGCGATTCAGGTGGATGCGGCAGCTTTTCACGCAGCCAATCGGCCGTCGGCTGCAGCCACGGCACCACGCTGGACTGGCGCCAGCCCGGTTCCTGGGGCATGGAGGTGAAGCCCAGCAGCAGTACCGCCAGCACCGCGAACAGCACGCCGCGCACAATGCCCAGGGCCAAACCCAGCAAGCGATCAGGCAATTTCAGCAGCACGGTGGCATCGACGACGCCGCGCAGCAGGCGCCCGACCAGGGTCGCCGCCAGCAGCACACCGATGAATACCAACAGATAGCCGCCTGCGTAGTCGCCAGCACTCGGCGTGGCTTGATCAGCCAGCATCAAGGCAGCGCGCTCGCCGTAGTAAAACGCCGCTGCACCGGCCAGCAGCCAGTTCAGCACGCCGAGCACGGTCGCCAACAGCCCGCGCATCAACCCGAACAACGCCGATACGCCGATCAGCGCCAACAGCAGCAGATCAATCACTGCACGCCCCGCCCGTACGGCACAGGGGGACGCGCTTGCCCAGCCGGGTCTGGCGACGCATCAAGGATGCGGGCGGACCATTCCGGCGACGCCGACCTTGGCCGCGACCTGCGCCTTGAGCTGCTCGGCCTGGTCACGGCTTGCCACCGGCCCGACACGGACACGGTTGAGCACGCCGTTGTCGGTGCGTACCTGCTCAACGAAAGCACTGAAGCCGGCAGCACGCGCGCGGTCACGCAGCGCATTGGCATCGGCAGCCTGGCCGAAGGCACCCAACTGCACGGCAAAGCCAACCCCGCTGGCGGCCGGCGCAGCCGGGGTGGCGACGGCCGGCTTGGCCGGCGTTGCCGCAACCGGCCGGGCCGGTTCAGGCTTTGGTGCTTCCGGCTTGGCCGCAGGCTTGGGTTCGGGCTTGGGGGCGGCGACCACCGGCTTGGCAGGCTCCGGCGGCAAGGCCTCGGTGCGTACCGGTGCGGAGGTGGCTGCAGCGGTAGCGGTGCTGCCGGCTGCCGGCGTGGCGGCGGGTGCCGGAACGGCGTTCTCGGCCGCAGCGTTGAGCACCACCACCTGCGCGTTCACGTCGTTGCGGACCTTGCCGGCTTCCAGCCGCACCAGCTCCGCCTGGGCACGATCGGCATACGGACCGATGCGCACACGCCAAGCCTGGCGACCATTGATGGTGTCGGCCTGGCGGAAGCCCGGCAGGTTGGACTTCTTCAGGTGTGCGATCACCGCATCGGCGTCAGCCTCGCTGCCATAGGCACCAAAGTTGACCGCGTAATTGCCGGCGGCGGTCGCCGCTGGCAAGCCATTGGCCGGCGGCTCGACCGCGGTGGCCACGCCGGTTTCCGGCTGTGCGGCGGGCATGCCCACGGCGCCCCCGGCCGGTGCGCCAGGCGCCACCAGCGGCAGTTCGCGGGTTTCAAACTGGCCTTCGGCCGGTGCCGCAGGCGCGCTCAATGGCACGTCCTGTACGCCACTGTCCGGTGCGGGCCCTTTGACCAGCATCGGCAGGAAAATCACGGCAAGCGCCACCAGAACGATGGCACCAATCAGTCGCTGTTTCAGAGGAGTTTCCACAATTGGCGTATGCGCGGCGCGGCGGAGTGCCCCGGTGATTATATGCGGGGCACGCGTGGCAGCGTCTCAGTCAGCTGAACGGAGTACCGGCAGCGCCTCGGCCACCGTATGGAAGGAGCCGAATACCAGCACCCGGTCGCCAGGCCGGGCCTGGGCCAATGCGGTGTCCAGCGCCCCGCTGACGTTGGCGGACAGATTGGCCTCGGCGGCATGGGTCTGCGCCAAGCGTTCGCGCAGGTGCGCGGCGGTCTGTCCGCGCGCACCTTCCAACCCGGCCAGGAACCAGCCATCGACCTGGGGCTGCAGGGCTTCCACCACTCCCGCAGCGTCCTTGTCGGCCAGCGCGGCGTACACCGCCAGCGTGCGGCCCTGCGCCGGCTCGCCCTTCAATGCAGTGGCCAGCGCAGCAGCGGCCTGCGGGTTGTGGCCGACATCCAGCAAGACGTCCACACCGCCGCGCCGGAAGCGCTGCAGGCGCCCGGTGATCCGTGCTTCGGCAATGCCCTGCGCCCACGCAGTGCGCGGCACCGGCTTGTCCAGGGCGCGCAACGCCGCCACCGCGGTGGCGGCATTGTTACGCTGGATCGGCGCCCACAAGGCGGGCTGCGGCAGCTCCAGGCGGAACGCGACATCACGCCAGCGCCACAGTTCGCCATCAATGTCCTCGGCGAAGAAGTCGCTGCCGAAGCGGATCGCATTGGCACCAAGCACGTAGGCGCGGCGCAGCACGCTGGAGGGCGGATCGATCTCGCCGAGGATCACCGGCTTCCAGCCGCGGATGATGCCGGCCTTCTCCAGGCCGATGGCTTCGCGGTCGGCACCCAGCCAATCGGCGTGGTCGATGTCGACGGTGGTGATCACCGCGACATCGGCGTCGATGATGTTGACTGCGTCCAGCCGTCCACCGAGGCCGACTTCAAGCACGGCCAAGTCCAGGCCGGCCTGCTGGAACAGCCACAGCGCACACAAGGTGCCGTATTCGAAATAGGTCAATGCGGTGTCGCCACGGGCGTCTTCGACCGCATTGAAGCCGGCTACCAGGCTGGCGTCATCCACATCCTTGCCATCGATGCGCACGCGCTCGTTGTAGCGCAGCAGGTGTGGCGAGGTGTAGGCACCTACCTTCCACTCCGCGGCACGGGCGATGGACTCGATGAAGGCCACGGTCGAACCCTTGCCATTGGTGCCACCGACCACGATGCAGTGCTCGGCCGGCCGCCCCAGCTGCATACGCTCGGCAACCTCGCGCACGCGCTCCAAGCCCATTGCGATGGCTTGCGGGTGCTGCTGTTCGATATGGGCGAGCCACTGTTCAAGCGTGGCGGGACGGACGGAAGACATGCGAAGGACTCTCGGGATCATGGGCCGGCACTGGAAGCCGGCTGCGCGTTGCGCGCGGGAATGGTGCCCATGATACAGCGGCGGCTACACGCGGCCGCCAAGCTTCCCGGCATGTCAGGCCGGGACTGCGTGTAGTGCCGAGCCATGCTCGGCAGGGGCTTCACCAGCAAACCGTCAGCCCCAGCCAATTAGTGCGAACGGCGTAAGCCGCGAAGCCACAGCAGGATCAGAAGCGGTAAGGCCAACCCCTCCCCAGCCCTCCCCTTCGCTACGCGAAAGGGAGGGGGTAACTGCAGCAAAGGGAGGGGCTGTAGTGCCGAGCCATGCTCGGCAGGAACTTCACCGGTAGAGCCTCAGCCGAGCATGGCTCGGCACTACCCAAAGCGGAGTACAGGGACCCGATTACAGCGCGCGGTGCTTGGCTTCACCAAAGAACGGCGTGTGGTGGGCACAGTCGTTCAGGCGAACCACTTCCAGATGCTCGACATCCGGGCCTTCCAGCAGGTTCAAGGTGGTCGGCGCCTGACGGAAGCTCCACAGCTTGGAAATCGGCAGGCCGAGGACCTTGCACAGAATGACGCGGTTGACCGCGTCATGCGCGACCACCAGCAAGGTGTCATCTTCACCCAGACCTTCGGCAGCAGCGGTCAGGCCACGCCAGCTGCGGTCCAGCACCTGACGCAGCGATTCGCCACCAGGCATCAGCACGGTATCGGGTTCCTCGCGCCAGGCACGCAGGCGTGCGGGGTCCTTCTCGTCGATCTCGCTGGCGAGCAGGCCTTCCCACTCGCCGTGGGCGATTTCCTGCAGGTCCGGCTCGGTCAGCAACATGGATTCGCGTGCGCTGCCCAATGCGGCCTTGGCGGTGGCCTGCGCACGGCTCAGTGGCGAGGCCACGGCGCGGGTGATCTGCACGTCGGCCAGCCGCTCGCCCAAGGCCTTGGCCTGGGCCTCACCCACCGGTGAGAGGGGAATGTCGATCTGGCCCTGGTAGCGGCCTTCGGCGTTCCACGGCGTTTCGCCGTGACGGGCAAGCAGGATGCGCATGCAGCTGTTTCCATTGAGGTGGGGGTACCCGCCAGCTGTCCGCGGCGGGAGGGGCATCATAGCCCGACCGTGCACTGATACCGCCCACGGTTACCTTCGATACGGATCCGGCACCCGCAACTGACCCGACTGTATCCACGGTTTGCCGCCGCAGTCCGATAAGACTGCCCCGATACCCGGCAACACCACCGACGGCACGGTTGCGCGCCGGGCGCAGGCGTTACCATGCCGGTTCCCTATCGGTGGCACGGCGTGACTTCCGCACGAGGGCAGCAACTTCAAGGCCCCAGAACGCGGCATGACCAGCACCCCCAGTTCTCCCAAGCAGTTCAAATTCAAGCTCTGGCATGAACGCCGCGACCGCTGGATTGCGGTGCTGGTCACTGCGATCCTGCACCTGCTGATGCTGCTGCTCCTGCTGTACTCCAATCCACCCGTGGTTTCCTCACCGCAAGGCTCCTCCGGCGGCGGCCGGACCAAGGTCGATTTCGTCGGCGAAGCACCGCCGTCCACAGAGCAGAGCAAGGTGCCGCCCAAGGACTTGCCCAACAAGACCACCCGCTCGCAACCCAAGCCGACCACGCAGCGGCGCAGCGAGGAGCGCAAGCCGGTAGCGGAAGCCCGTTACATCGAGCCGCCAAGCGAACCGGAGCAGGAAGAAACCAAGACCCAGGAACTGGCCCAGACCCCGGCCGCGCCAGCAGCGGCGGCCAGTCCGTCGGAAACCGTGCCACGTCGTCCTCAGACCTGGACCGGACGCCCACCCGGTTCGCTGGACAGGACCACCGCGCCGGACGACCACGGCCGCTCCTCCGACCAGGGCAATGACAGCGGCAGGCGCATCGACCGCAGTGCCGGCGAGCCGGCCATGGAAGTGGGCGGCTACCAGATCATCTATGACCTGCTCAGCGAGGAGAAGCTGCGCACCTGGATGGCTGGTGCCAAAGAGGTCAATGGCAAGAAGGAACTGTCGATCCCGCTGCCCGGCACCACTTATCTGATGGTCTGCCCGGCCGAGGTGGCGTTGCGCCGTGGCTCCAGCCAGTGCCGCATGCTGCAGGCCGGTTCACCGGAGTTGCAGGACATTGGCGATGCGCGCGAGTTCGTCATCGTGATGTACGTCTATCGCTACGGTGAGCTGCTGTGGCGCGGGCCGGGGCCGTATCGCTGATGGGTAGTGCCGAGCCATGCTCGGCAGAGGCTTCACCGGTAATGCCAAACCTGTAGTGCCGAGCCATGCTCGGCAGGGGCTTTGCCGGTAGAGCCCTTGCCGAGCATGGCTCGGGCCTACAGTCGCCACGCCTCCGCACCCTCAGGCGGCCAAACCCTCC
>NZ_JBXFWM010000020.1:0-69073 GCF_056856655.1 Stenotrophomonas sp. STEN033 | reverse complement strand
GCCATGCTCGGCATGGGGCGTTACAGGCAACGCTTCTGCCGAGCATGGCTCGGCACTACATTGGCTTTGCTGGTAACGCCTCTGCCGAGCATGGCTCGGCACTGCATTCCCGCCCTTGCGCCTAAGGCGCAAGGGCGGGCAACACATCAGCGCTTCTTGCCGGCTTCGGCACCCAACCAACGGTCCAGCCAGTCTTCGCTTTCGGCCAGCATCGTCATGATCGATTCGCGTGCGCGGTAGCCATGTGATTCGTTCGGCAGCATCACCAGCCGCGAGGTACCACCCAGGCCCTTCACCGCGGCGAACATGCGCTCGCTCTGGATCGGGAAGGTGCCGGAGTTGTTGTCGTCCACGCCATGGATGAAGAGGATCGGATCCTTGATCTTGTCGGCGTAATTGAACGGCGACATCTTCTGGTAGACCTCCTGCGCCTGCCAGTAGTTGCGCTCTTCGGCCTGGAAGCCGAACGGCGTCAGCGTGCGGTTGTACGCGCCGGAACGCGCAATACCCGCCTTGAACAGACGCGTATGCGCCAGCAGGTTCGCGGTCATGAAGGCGCCATAGGAATGGCCACCCACGGCGATGCGCTCACGGTCACCCACGCCACGCTTCACCACTTCATCCACTGCCGCCTGTGCGCTGGCCACCAGCTGCTGCACATAGGTGTCGTTCGGCTCGGTGTCACCCTCGCCGACGATCGGCATGGTCGGGTTGTTCAACACCACATAGCCCTTGGCCAGGAAGGCCTGCGGGCCCCAGTAGCTGATCGCATTGAAGCGGTGCGGCGAGCCGCTGACCTGGCTGGCATCGGCGGCGGATTTGAACTCGGCCGGATACGCCCACATCAGCAACGGACGCGGGCCATCCTTCTTGGCGTCATAACCTGGCGGCAGCAGCAGATCGGCGGTGAGTTCCACACCGTCGGCACGCTTGTAGCGGATCTGCTCCTTCTTCACTCCACGCAGCTGCGGCAGCGGATGGGCGAAGTGGGTCAGCTCGACCGGCTCCGCGTCGGCGGCCAGACCACGCGCATACAGATTGGCCGGCACATCATTGGATTCGCGGTAGGTCAGGATGCGACCAGCTTCGCCTTCGATGATGCCCAGCGGCATTTCGTAATACGGCGCCTGCGAGTGGAACAGTCGTTCGCTCTTGCCACTGGCCAAATCCACGCGATCCAGGAACGGTCGGTCGCCCTCCGCCGATGCGCCGTCACCAATGCGATAGAAACTCTTGCCATCTGCACTGAGCTGCAGCCGCGAGCGACCACCGTCATCCATCTGCAGCAAGGGCTCACCCGGGTCGCTGTAGCGGTCGTCTTCCGAACGCTGGACCAGCAGGGTCGCGACCTGGTCCAGATGATCCGGCGCGATCTTCCACTGCTTCACCTGGCGGCTCTTCCACCAGTACTCATCCAGCAGCGCCAGTTCGCCGTTGGCCCAGGTAACACCTGCATAGCGCGAGCCCAGCTGTGCCAGCGTCACCGGCGGCTTGTCGAACGGTGCCGCCTGCAGCAGCACCGCATCGCGCACCTTGGACTCGCGCGACGGATCGCCGCCGTCCTGTGCTTCGGCCCACACCAGCGAGGCCGGTGCATCGGCGCGCCAACTGATCGAACGCACACCCGTCGGCACGGCGTCGTTGCCGGTTGGCAGGCCATCCACCAACGGCAGCCGTGCCACCGTGTGCACCAGCTTGCCCTGCGCATCCAGCACTTCGATGTTGCGGGGGAAGCGGCTGACCGGCACCGCATAGGAGAACGGCCGCTGCACGCGCTGGCTCAGCAGGTAATTGCCATCGGGCGAGGCCGACAGGCCCAGATAGATGCCTGCCGCGCCAACCGGCTTACTGTCGCCACTGATCGACACCCGCACCGGCTGTGCCTGCAGGTAGTAGGCAAACAGACGCGCGTCGTCCTCGTTCTTCAACAGGTCCTGGTAGGTGCGCACCGAGCGCACGCCTTGCCCGGCCTCGGTCTGCTGCACCGCCGGGCCGGTCGGGACGCCGTCGCCGTGCGGCGGCTCACCCTGCCCGGCGGGACGCTGCATCACCAACAGCGCATCGCTGCCCGGCAGCCACGCATAGCCGTTGCCGACGATGCTGTTCAGGCGCTCGGCCACCCGCCGCGCGCTGGCAGTCTGCACATCCACCAACCACAGTTCATTGCTGCCGGTGGCCGGATTCAGCTGGTTGAAGGCCAGGTACTTCTGGTCCGGCGACCACGCCAGCGAGGCCACCGACAGCGGCTGCGGCAGGCCGCTGATCTGGCGCTCCTTGCCATCGGCGGTGGAGGCCAGCCACAGCTTGCTGCCGAACGAGAAGCGGCTGTCGGACACGGTTTTCGGATTGATGCGCAGGCCGGCCAGCTTCAGCTCCGGTGCCGCCACCTGGGCGATGGACGGCAGCGCCGGGGTCTGCAGCAGCGCAGTCAGGTCACGCTTGGGCGACAGGTACAGGCTGGGCGCACGCGGGGCGTCCACCACCGCCTGCAGCGCGGCCGACGGCAGTCGGTAGCCTTCACCCTGCTGGGCGCCCTTCTGCGCCGCAGGCGGGGTCAGCGCCATGACCGGCGGTACCGCCAGCAGCAGGCCGGCGCACAGCACCAGTGCGGCTGAAGCACGACGACGGCGGTGGGGAGACAGATTCATGGCGCATTCCTATTGGATGGAAACAATTCCCCAACTTAACAATCCCCCTCACCGATGGCCCCTGCCGTTGGTTGGGCCCGCGGCGCTGGCACCTCGCCGCGATATACTGAGCGGCCCGTTCCGAGGGGCGCTGCGACCGTTGGGTGGACCCGTCCACTACAGCCCGTGTTCTTGCACGGACTCCCCACGGCCAGGCTCGGACGGCTTTCACGCAACAACGGCGCCCGGCGAACGCGAGCCTGCTCGCACCACACCGGAGCTCTAAATGAATGCTGTTGCCGCTACCTTCTCGCAGGAAGGTGATTACAAGATCCGCGATATCTCGCTGGCCGATTGGGGCCGCAAGGAACTGGACATCGCCGAGCACGAAATGCCGGGCCTGATGTCGATCCGCCGCAAGTACCAGGCCGAGCTGCCGCTGAAGGGCGTGCGCGTCACCGGCTCGCTGCACATGACCATCCAGACCGCGGTGCTGATCGAGACGCTGAAGGACATCGGCGCCGAAGTGCGTTGGGCCTCGTGCAACATCTTCTCCACCCAGGACCACGCTGCCGCCGCGATTGCCGCCACCGGCACGCCGGTGTTCGCCTGGAAGGGCGAGTCGCTGGAAGAATATTGGGACTGCACCCTGGACGCGCTGACCTTCACCCTGGCCGACGGCACCCTGACCGGTCCGGAGCTGGTGGTCGATGACGGCGGCGACGTCACCCTGCTGATCCACAAGGGCTACGAGCTGGAGAACGGCAGCAACTGGGTCAACGAGCCGGCTTCCTCGCACGAAGAGCAGGTCATCAAGAACCTGCTCAAGCGCGTTGCCACCGAGCGCCCGGGTTACTGGGGCCGCGTCGTCAAGGATTGGAAGGGCGTCTCCGAAGAGACCACCACTGGCGTGCACCGCCTGTACCAGCTGGCCCAGGCCGGCACCCTGTTGATCCCGGCGATCAACGTCAACGACTCGGTCACCAAGAGCAAGTTCGACAACCTGTACGGCTGCCGCGAGTCGCTGGCCGACGGCCTGAAGCGTGCGATGGACGTGATGCTGGCCGGCAAGGTGGCCGTGGTCTGCGGCTACGGCGACGTCGGCAAGGGCTGCGCTGCTTCGCTGCGTGCCTACGGCGCGCGCGTGGTGGTCACCGAAATCGACCCGATCTGCGCCCTGCAGGCCGCGATGGAAGGCTTCGAGGTCAACACCATCGAATCCACCCTGGGCCGTGCTGACCTGTACGTCACCACCACCGGCAACAAGGACATCATCCGCATCGAGCACCTGAGCGCGATGAAGGACCAGGCCATTGTCTGCAACATCGGTCACTTCGACAATGAGATCCAGGTCGATGCGCTGGTGGCTTACAAGGGCGTGCAGCACATCAACATCAAGCCGCAGGTGGACAAGTACGTGTTCCCGAACGGCAATGCGATCTTCCTGCTGGCCGAAGGCCGCCTGGTCAACCTGGGCTGCGCCACCGGCCACCCGAGCTTCGTGATGTCCAACTCGTTTGCCAACCAGACGCTCGCACAGATCGACCTGTGGGCGAACAAGGACAGCTACGAGAACAAGGTGTACCTGCTGCCGAAGAAGCTGGACGAAGAAGTGGCCCGTCTGCACCTGGAGAAGATCGGCGTCAAGCTGACCACCCTGACCCAGGAACAGGCCGACTACATCGGCGTGCCGGTCGAAGGCCCGTTCAAGCCGGACCATTACCGCTACTGATTTGCTTTGCCCTGCGTTGCTTTAGCCCCTCTCCCGTTCAAGGGAGAGGGTTGGGGTGAGGGTAGCTTTGGCTGGTAAAGCCTCTGCCGAGCATGGCTCGGCACTACAGCTTTAGCCCCTCTCCCGTTCACGGGAGAGGGGGTGGGGTGAGGGCAGCTTTGGCCGGTGAAGCCTCTGCCGAGCATGGCTCGGCACTACAGTTTGAGCCCCTCTCCCGTTCACGGGAGAGGGGGTGGGGTGAGGGCGGCTTTGGCTGGTAAAGCCTCTGCCGAGCATGGCTCGGCACTACAGTTTGAGCCCCTCTCCCGTTCACGGGAGAGGGGTTGGGGTGAGGGCAGCTTTTGGCTGGTAAAGCCTCTGCCGAGCATGGCTCGGCACTACAGCTTTAGCCCCTCTCCCGTTCACGGGAGAGGGGTTGGGGTGAGGGCCGCTTTGGCTGGTAAAGCCCCTGCCGAGCATGCCTCGGCACTACGGTCCTTTCGGGCACACTGCAAGGGTTGGAGTGAACGCAAGCTATGCAAGGAACGGGCGCCGCAAGGCGCCCGCTCTGTTTACGGCACAATCGGTCCGACACGATTGTCTGCCCGACGCCATGACTGCACCTGTCCCAGAAGCCATCGCCACACAGCTCGCCCTCGCCTGCGAGGTGATCCAGCAACAACTGGCAGCCAACCTGCTCGCCGTTTACCTGTATGGCTCCGCGCTCGACGGTGGTTTGAAGCCACGCAGCGACATCGACCTGCTGGTGATCGTGGCCACGCATCCCGAAGACACCACGTTGCGAACCCTGCAACGCGAGCTGTTGGCCATCTCAGCCCCGCCGGGCCAACACGCAACACGGCGTGCACTGGAAGCAACGGTCATCAGCCTCACCGAAGTGATGCCCTGGCGCCATCCCGCACGCCGCGAACTGCAGTTCGGCGAATGGCTGCGCCAGGACATCGGCGCCGACATCCTGGAACCGCCTACGCACGACCCGGACCTCGCCATCCTCCTCACCAAGGCACGCCAACACAGCATCGCCCTGCAGGGCCCTGCCATCACCGAGCTGCTACCGCCGGTAGCCAAGCGCGATTTCCAGCAGGCACTGGCAGACACGCTGTTGCTGTGGAATAGCGCGGAGGACTGGGATGGTGAGGAAGCCCACATCGTGCTTACCCTGGCACGCATCTGGTACAGCGCGCAGACCGGAAACATCGCGCCGAAGGATGTCGCCGCCGACTGGCTGCTGACGCAATTGCCGGCACACCATCACGCCATTGTCAGCCAGGCCCGGCAGCTGTATCTGGGCCAGGGCGACAGCACTCCCCACTGGCCTGCGGCCGAGCTGGCGGCATTCATTCACGCAGCCAAGGCACGCATTACCGAAATCCTGGCGACACGCCCGCACTGAATCGCCAACGCCCGCACTTTACCGCATAATTCCCAAGCCCCTCCCCTTTGCAGGAAACGCCGATGAGCAGCAGCGAAAGAGTCCAGGGCCCGGCCTCGTATTTCCCGTCCATCGAGAAGACCTACGGCAAGCCGGTGACGCACTGGCTGCAGCTGCTCGATACGCTCAAGGACAAGAAGCACATGGAACAGGTGGCCTTCCTCAAGGAGCAACACAAAATCGGCCATGGCCACGCCAACGCCCTGGTCGCCTATCACCGTGCGCAGAGCGGAAGCTGACAGCCGCCATCGAACGCCCTACGCATCAGCTGTCCCCTTTCCCATCGACGCCTCCTCTGACAAGAAACACCCACATGCAACCCACACTCATCGAACGTCCCGCCTTCACCGTCATCGGGATGGAGGCACTCTTCCGCGAAGGCGAAGATGGCTACGCCGAACTCTGGCAGCGCTTCATCCCGCGCGAGGACGAGATCACCGGCAAACTCGAACCTGTCGTCAGCTATGGCGTCTGCGCGCCACAACCCGATGGCACAGTCCGCTACATCACCGGCTTCCAGGTGGCTGCAGACGCGCAGATTCCGGAAGGCATGGTCCGCCTCCAGGTTCCTGCGCAACGCTATGCCGTGTTCACCCATACCGGCACCGCCGCGCAGATCAGTGCCAGCTTCCATGCCATCCACGATCATCTTCTAGCCGAGCATGGAATGCAGGCCAGGGACGGCGTTGACCTGGAGCGCTACGACGCGCGTTTTGACGACCCGTTTGATCCGGCCTCGCAGATGGAGCTGTACATTCCGGTGCATTGAGCGGAAACGCGAACAATGCGAACACCGCCTTCTGCCGAGGATCACCACGAACTTCGGCGGCAGGCGGCCAACCGGAGCAGACGGCCGCCGCAAGGCGCCCGTCTGGCATGCGCTCAACGTATCAACCGCGGTGAATGGACACGCCACCGTCCACCAGCATCGCCGCGCCAGTCATGAACGAGGACTGGTCCGAAGCCAGAAACAGCGCCGCCGCCGCCAGTTCGCGCGGCTCCGCGATCCGCTTCAAGGCATGCATGCGCGCCACCTGCGCCATCGCTTCCGGCGAGCCATTCATCTCATGCGCCATCGGGGTATCGGTGCCGCCAGGCAACAAGGCATTCACCCGCAAGCCCTGCGGTCCGAACTCGGAGGCCAACGCCTGGGTCAGGCCAATGATGCCGGACTTGCTGGCCGCATAGGCTGCGGCACCGGCGATGCCCGCCGTATGTCCGACAAACGTCGAGGTAAAGATCAGGCTGCCGCTCCCCGCGCGCAGCATCGCAGGCAACTGGTACTTGGCGGCCAGGAACATCGCGGTGAGATTGGTATCCAGCGTGCGCTGCCAATCGGCCAGCGTTACCTCCGGCGTAGGCCCCAGTGGCCCCATCGTGCCCGCGTTGTTGAAGGCCACATCCAATCGCCCGTACTGCGCCACTGCCAGCTCGACCAAGGCAATTGCGTAGCTTTCGTCGCAAACATCACCGGCAAGGCTCACGGCTTGGCCACCATTGCAGGAAATCTCCGCCACCAGTTGGTTCAACTCTGCGCCGCGGCGCGCGCCCAGCACCAGCGCCGCCCCCTCGGCCGCGAACAACAGCGCCGCGGCACGGCCAATACCGGAACTGGCACCGGTGATGATCACGACCTTTCCTTGTAGCTGCATCATGTAGGCTCCAATCAATGAAGGAAGCGCATGCTGCATCCTCGACAGCAGCCTTGCCCGCCAGATTCGGACAGCTAAGCCAACGCAGCAGGATCGCAACCGGAATCAGTGCACGATGGCTGCAATCACGCCGCAGGAGAGAACATGAGCGACTTCGTCACGGTGCGTTTCACCCTTGCCGTGCGGGACCTGGCCAGATCCACCAATTACTACGCCTCGGTCCTTGGCCTGCAGATGGACTTCACCGCACCCGGCTGGAGCTTCATGTCACGCGGCAGTTTCCGGGTGATGCTGGGCGAGTGCAGCGATGCAACACCGCCACATGCGCTTGGTGACCATGCCTGGTATGGCTACGTCACCGTGTCGGACGCCAGCGCCCTGTTCGAGGAGTACCGAACCGCAGGTGCCGAATTCATCCAGCCGCTTGCCGACAAACCGTGGGGCATGCGCGAGTTCGGAGTGCGCACGATCGACGGCCACAGGATCATGTTTGGCCAGGAGCTTTGAGTCCGGTAGATGCCAGGCACCGGAGAGTGCTTACCCGGCTTAAAAATTGCCGAGCACCCAGGCTGTTGTAGGAACGGCGTCAGCCGCGAAGCCGGCACATCATCAGATGGCGTTGATAGTCAGGGTTTGGAGACCATCAGCTTCGCGGCTGACGCCGCTCCTACAAAAAGCGGATTCGCCCGATTGCAAGCGCAGCGCGGGCCCCCTGCGCTGGAACAAACTGCAGCATCAAGATTGCTGTTGTGGGAGCGGCGTAAGCCGCGAAGCTGGAAGATCCGCAGATGGCGCGAATACCCGAAACCTCCGGCACCATCTGCTTCACGGCTTATGCCGTTCCCACAATCAAGAAAAACTTAGATTGCGCCGGGGCGTAAACGCAGGCTGCCCAGTACCTGGTCCCACAGCCCCAAGGCCTGCGCATCATCGCCGAACGCAGGTGCGTCAGCCTTCTCGTCGGTCAACAGCTGCAGCGACAGGAACGGAAACTGCAACGACTCCGCACGGCCCTGCGATTCCCACAGGAAGGCATACATCCTGCGCCCGTCACCTTCAGCATGGGCGAGAATCTCCTGCCCCTGGATCGGCCCGACGTTGCGCTCACCTCGGCGCAGATTGCGCATCCGCGCCGCGGCGGCAGCATATTCCGGCGGCAGGTCCGAGGCCCGTTGCAGCAGGGGCTGATCCGGCTTGCCGGTGACATAGGACATCAACGTCATGCGTGCACCTGGATAGGCACGTGGACGCAAGCCGATGGTCATCTCCTCACTATTGATGCGATTGCCGGATATGAAGCCGGAATCAATGCAGAAGCCCGCGGCGGTCGGAATGGTACTGGGATCGCGGTAACTGATCCTCGGCCGCAAGGCGCGGTAGTTCTCGATCGCCGCCGGCAACTTTGCCGCCTCGGTTTCGCCGCTGACCAGGTATTGCACGTTGTGCGTTGGGTCCAGCACATACAGCTCCTGGCGATGACCGGCGCGGCTGCTTTCGCTGAGCCACGACGTGACCAGCACCGCATTGTCGTCCAGCCGCGTCTCGCTGACCGACATGGACTCCCCGGCCCGATGGCGCGCGGCCTTCAACGCCGCGATACGCGCAGCAACCCGCTGCCGAAACACCTCCGCCGATACCCCCGTAGTCGTCTCCACCTTCTTGCGTGCATACACATAGCCGGGCTGGATCGTGGTCGCCGCAGGAACATCCAGCAGGAATCGCCCAACACACAAAGTCTTCATTTCGCTTCCCTGTCGTTTCGCTGCCGCGCCGGCAACGCCGCCCGAGGCAAAGGTCAGTAGTACCGCAGCCAACACGCTGCGCAGCAGCGGCCGGCGCGTCATCGCGTGCAACACCTCACGCCCAGTCCGCGCCCTGCGCGAAGCGGACGGCGGCATACAGTGTTGCCCAGCGGGTGCGCTCGTCGTTGTAGCTGCCTTGATGGTCATAGCCTTTCTTACCTTTCAATGCGTACTGGCCGGTGCCAAAACTGCCCTGGCGGAAACACCCTGTCACCTCAGCTTTGGGGGCCGCACCTGAACACGCCGGTACTGTGCCATCACCCGGGTCGGTGGGATCGGCGATCTCCAGTTTGATCACCCCCACTGCATCCTTCAGTTTGATCTTGCCGTTGCGGTTGTCCGACACCGGCGTCACCGAGTCCACGCTCATCATGCGACCACCGCTCCAAACCAGCGAGCCCCAGGCAAGCTGCTTGGCGTCATCACCGTAGTGGGCGAAAGTCGGCTTGTGGTACTTGCGCATGATGTCCTTGTGGAAATCACGCACGCCTTCAATATTGATCTGGAAGCTGGTGCGTGGCGTAAGCGCTGGGCCATCCTCCTCCTCACGCGCCGAAGCCGCCGCTGCCGTTGGCGCGCTCGGATCGAGCAATTCGGTATTGCCCTCGGGCACCAGTCCATACCATTTGGTGTTGAGGTAGATCTCGTTGTAGGGATCGCCGCCCACAGGCAAGCGCGTGCCCTCATCGCCCAGTTGCAGCCAGGCCTTGCCTTCGTTGTAGTCGGCGGCGGGCAGCAACTCCAGACCGCCGGCGGACCTGGCCAGGATCGCCACCACCTCACCGGCATTGCGGCCCAGGATGATGCTGGAGGCACCGGTATAGCCGGCACGGCAGTGGTGGTAGGTCGCCGCTGCGCCGGTCGCTGGCATCACGCCATGGGAGATGCCCAGCAACTTGCCGTAGTTGGATACCTGTGACACCGCGCGCGACACCAGCCCGCCCATTGAGTGGGTCACCAGCAACACTTTCCGCGCGTTGATACCTCGCGTTGCGTAATACGGCAGGATCACATTGTCGATGCGGGCGATGATGTCCTGGGCCGAGATGCGATTGCTCTGCAGCCAGTTGTATCCCCCCGACCAGACCTCGAAACGATAATGCGCCGCGTGCTTGACCTGCTGCTGGGTAAGCGCGGCATTGCCGCCCACCATCTCGCCATACTCAGCCGGCGCGCGTGCGCCTTCCTCCGCCCACCATGGCTGCAGCTTGCCCGCCGACATCAGGTCATTGAGCTTGCGCTGCATCTCGGCCATGACCGGGTTGTAGGCCGAACGCATCAACTGGCCCCAACCACGCTCGCGCGCCAGCGCTTCGGGAATGGTGCCTTCCGCATCCAGCGAGCCGCGGTCATCCACCTCCGAGGTCAACGGATTCAGCAGCCGCTGCCGCGTGGCGGCGCCACGGAACAGGAACACGAACATCTGCCCGATCGCGCCCAGCACCGCGCCGACACCATCGGTGTTCGGCGGCCGCCAGACGGGGTCACCGGTGATCTTCGACTTCAGATTCGTACCCATGATGCCGGGCAGGAAGATGACCGGAATCACCGCGTCGGTATCGGCTTCGACCACCTTGTCGCGTTTGTCCTTGACCTGGGTGAGCCGCGCACGCGCGACCGGCCGGCCATCCTCGTCCCAGTCTCCGCTGGGCAGCACAACTTCCTGTTTCTCTTCCATGCCCTAGACCTTCCCCAGAATCTTGATCAGCACCTCATCGATGCCCTGTCCGCGCTGCCGTGGCAGGCGCCCCTGCGCATCGGTGACCACCTCGCTGCGCCCGCCATCACCGCGGGTGATCTGCACCCGCGTATTGGCCATGGGTTCGCCCGTGGCACGGTGCCGCACCACGTACACATCATCAAATTGTGCGTCCGGCCAACTGTTCATTTCAGTGGACAGATGGGTGGCAGCGAGGAAGCTCTTCTTGCTCGCATGCACGGTGATCTTGCCCGGGCAGTTGAAGCTGATATTGCCCCCCTCAATGGTGACGCTGGCACCACCGGTGGTAGCGATATGGACGGTCTTGCCCGCGCTGAGCTCCACCACGCCCTGCGCACTGGCTGCGCGCAGCGCCTGCCGTGACTGCAGGCGCACCTCGTCATGTTGTGCCTGCACATTCAACGCATCGGTACCGGCCACCACGCTCAAGGCATTGCCGCCGTCGGCACCACTCTCCACTGCGCTGGCCAGCATGCCGATGGCCTGACCCGCATGCAGGCGTGCAGCGCCCATCACGGCGGTATCGCTGTCGCCGCCACTGGCCAACAGCAGGCCTTCCCCTACCGACCAATGCAGCGCCTGCCCGGCGACGTGAACAATCCCTGCCGGCGCCGCGAAGCCCAGCAGCGGGTCACCGCTATGTGGTACCCGGCCATCGCCGGCCGTTGCCTGCCGCTGCCCAGCCTCGTCGCTGGCAGCCTGGTAGTCGGCACCGGACACCGTGGTCCTGGCACTGGCCAGCATCGCCGCCAGCGGTGCCTGGTCCGGCACGATGCTGGAGCGATCCTTGCCGCGCGCACCTTCCTTCATCGCCAATGCACTGGTCAGGTGCGTGCGTGCCGCTTGATTGAAGCGCGTGCTCAAGACCTGCAACTGATTGAGCAACGCCGCCGGTTGCACGGCTTCACCCGCGGGACTCCCGGCCCGATGCGCATAGGCACTGAACCACGCGCCCGAGGTAGTGCGCACCGCACCCCAGGCATCACTGCGCAGTTCGAAACCAGTGCCACGCAGGCTGCCGCGGAAGTTGTCGGCCTGATGGCGCAGATGGCCAAGGCTCAACTGCGAGGTCTGCTGGCTGCTGGCCAGCTGCACCCGCAACTGCTGGTCGCTGTCGTCAAACAGCAGGTGATTGCTGCCTTCGCCGCCCTCCCATTCGCGCGACCGGATACCCCACATCGCCCCGGCATTACGATGTGCATCATCGCCTGCACCGGCCCCATGCCAGGCCGGTGCATGGCCACCACTCAGGTTGCCCTGTGCGCTGGCGGTGCCATCGCGCGCCTGCGCATATGCGCTGTGATCCGCATCGGCACTGGCGCCGGCCGGCGTAGGCGCAACACCCGCTTCGCCACGCCCGTTGTACAGGGCACCCAGCACGATGGGCCTATCGATATCGCCATCGAGGAACCCGACCAGCACCTCCTGCCCGATGCGCGGCAGGAACTGTGCACCGACCCCGGGGCCTGCATAACGCTGGGCTACCCGCAACCAGGTGGTGTCGCCCTGCCCGTCCTGGAAATGGAAGCGCACTCGAATCCGGCCAAGGTTGTCTGCGTGCACGTCCTTGCTGTTGCCGCCCTGCCCCGCGACAACCACCGCCGTCTGATAACCCGGCACAGTCGGCCGTGGATTCAGCCGATGGCCATTGCCATCCTCCAGCGCAGGCCGCCAAGGCAGGTTACGCTCCGTGGCCTTGAAGCGATTGGCGTAACCTACTTTCTCGGCCTGCTCCCACAGCCCTGCATCGCCTGCCGCCAGCGGGGCCACACCCAAGGCATCGTCCATCGCTTGCCGCACGTCAGTCGGCAGGTTGTTGACGCCGGCATGCTCCACATCCACCAGCAACAACTCGGGCGTGGTCGCAAACGGTGCCTGCTGCACCTCAAGCCAGGTGCCGGAACGCAAGCCACGCACCGTACCCTGGCCCTGCCAGCTGCGGCCATGGACTTCATGCGCCTGCGCCTGCAAACGGGCGTACCAATCGGCCGCACCGGCATTGCTGAACGCATACGCGCCCACCGCGTCATAACTCTCGCGCCTGGAGGCCTCACCGCCCCCCTCCAGCGGCAGCTGCGTACTGATGCTGCGCACCTGGCGGTAGTCATCACTGAGCAGGCTCAGGCTGGTGCTGCCCAAGGCGCGACGCCGGCCAAGCGTCTGGATGCTGTCCGCGGATTCGGTGGCATCACTGCGATGGAAGCGCACACCGGAGGCGGCACTGCTTGCGTCCTGTGGCAGGCCCAGACTGTCGGCAAAGATCTCCATGCCATTGCCGCATGGCGATTGTTCTTCGGCGTACAAACGCCAACCCAGTCCCTCCTCGGCCAACAGCCGTTGCAGGAAGTCCAGGTCGCTCTCGCGGTACTGCACGCAATAGCTGCGCACGCGCGTACCAATGAATTCGTCGCAGCCTTCGGCCCACCGCCAATTGGCCAGGTCCGGATAGTCGGCAAGCACCGCGTCGACGATCTCGCGCACGCTCTTGTCCTGGAACACCCGGCTGTGGCGCGCATGCTGCAGCCACCAGGTCCACGACCGCAGCGACAGGCGATAGCGCACCAATCCGCCATCACTGCCCAAGCGCTGCGCCTGCGCGACCAGACCGCTACGTTGCTGCTCACCGCCATCGGCCATGCGCATCACCAGCACCGCCTGGGTGCCAAGCAGCGTATCCAGCGCGACACCTTGATCGGTGGACAGCACATCCACATCCGTCTGCGCATGCGCAGACAGTCCATCGCGGCCCCACCAGCGCTCGACCATGCCCCCGTCAAATCCTGGGCAGCGCCACTGGTACTGCCGCTGTGCATCACCCGGCGCAGCCACCTGCGCCATCAGGCTATTCAGCTTATCCATGCCAACCCAATGCCATACCCGCCCGCCCTTCAACAGACGCAATCGGATCCCCCAGTCCGAATCTATCAGAACTTTCCTATAGCCCGCGTTACGGGTTGGAGGGGGCGGATTGGTGGGGACAGCTTGGAAATTGGCTCAAATTGCGGCCTTTGCGAATGCTTGCGTGAAGACACCAGTTCTATTCACAAATGTGTAGAACTCCACCTGATCGCTCGTAGAGAGACTGGTGTCACGGTTCTTCGATTTCGCCGGGCGCGCCTCAAAACACTTCTGCGATCTGCTTATTGCCAGCTCATGCGTCGCTTAGCGCTCTTCATGATTTTCTTGGTCGGAACTATGTCCCAGCAACTTCCTTGTTACCCCTGAGCAAAGCTGCGCTTCGGCCCCTCCCCTTGCGCAGCAGGGGGAGGTTGGGAGGGGGTTGCTGCAGGCGTGCACAGCCTCAAGCCCCCTCCCCAGCCCTCCCCTTCGCTACTCGAAAGGGAGGGAGCAGCGCTGCTGCCCTTGCTTACTTGGGTGAAGCAGTCTGCTTGCCCAACAGGCGTTCGTAATCCGGCATCTCCGGCGTGGTGTGCCGCAGGTGCAGGTTGTGCAGGATGGCGTCGAAACGCTTTTCACTTTCCTCCAGCGGCGGCGGTTGCTGCTTCAACTGCGGATAGGTCTGTTGCGACCAACCCTGCATCGTCATCGAAACGAAGGGCATTGCTTGAACGCCTTCAATCCCTGGCATGCCTGCATACAGCTGGTAAGTCCGCACGCTGGGATCGCGCTTGGTATCCCCTTCACGGGTGATCGCGATACCGGTTTTATCGAAGCTCAACCCGCCCGCTAGAATTCCACCCGGTTTGACTACATCGCGCCGCTGCACGTCATCTGCCGGCATTGTCAGCAGCACACCGGGATAGGCCAGGACCTGCCTCCAGTTGGAGATGGGTTGCTTGGCGATACCTTCGCCTTCCTCTGGTGCCGGCCGGTAACCCGTATCGATGCTGTAGGCCACATTGGGCCGGTCCACGTAACGGAACGATGCATGCGCGTGGTAGTCCGTGGTGCCGTCGTCGGCGAAGAACAGGCCGGGGAAACAGACACCGGGTTCGTCCGGTACTTCGCCAGGCGCGCGTAGCCGCATGCGCTTGATGTCGCGGCGGATCTTGGCCATGGCCTCCTCTCGGAGCGGATTGCCCTCCTCGGAGTTCACATAGGCCACCAACGAAATGACGTTGCCACCCAGTAGGGTGCGTACTGCCAATCGGCCGGTGCCGCTTTCTGTCGCAAGCTCGCCGGGAAAGCCGAAACTGTGGATGCGTCGATTATGGGCGATCTTCAGTTCTTCCTTGGCTTCCCTAACCACACGCTCATAGCCCCTGACGATTGCCTCATCTTCGCCCGCTGCCCGAGCTTGCTCGGCTTCAGCTTCACGCCTCTGCACACCCCTTGTCCACGCCGCAACGCTCGCACCACGATCAGCAACCTGATATCGATCCCGATGCATTTCCATCACTTCCTCCGTCGCCGACTGCGACACCATTACCCGCATTACCCCGTAGCCCATACGTTCGCGACGATCGCCAGGTACGCCATCCGGGAACAAGGGTGGTTCGTTGTCCTCCACCTTTCGCAGCGGGTCAAGCGCCCATTCGATGGGACCATCTACCTCGAATACCAGTCGCCCTAGGCACTCGCGGGTAGAACCTGCCGTCCAGGTCGGACTGAAATCACGCGTTGTCTGCAAACGCGGCATGTGCCGCTGCAGACGCTCTTCAACCACAGGCCCGGAGAGTGGCACCGACGGCGGCGTTGACGCGTTGCAAGCTACCGGCCCGAACAGCAGCACAGAAACAAATGTCAGCGTTCGAGCTATCTTCATTTGCAATTCCATTACGTGTTTGCCTCAAGCTTTAGTTGGCAGCGGCACAGTCTCAACCCGTGCAATATGTACACCATCATCGTGGGCCTGACCTGCTTCAACCTTGGCCAGGATAGACAGCGCAAAGCCCGTGTTATTGCTTTCTTTAGCCAACCACCCCAACGGCAAAGCACAAATGAAGCCCAGCACCCCAACCGGCACACCCTCCGGTGCGACACCGGTCACGCCTTGCGGGCGGGATTTGGCGTCATAACTAACCTCCCAGATCAGATGCCCGTCATCATCGGCACGCTTTGCCTCACGCCAGAACAGGGGGTCAAACGGCATCCGGAACTTCAGCTTGCCGCGACTTTCTCCGTACTGCTCCGCCGCTTTTGTATCCCCTGGTTCCGGATAGCGCCATGTAGGCCAAAGCGCTGTGCTCATATTCAATGCGTTACGCGGATCTGTCGAAACAACCGGTGCAGGCGCGCTCCTCGGCACAAAGGCAAAAGCCGCCTCATACGCGTTCGCATTATCAATGGCTTGTTCTCGTATGAAACTAATGGAGCGCTTGGCGGCGGGTTGCGCGAGAACTTCCGGGGCCAGCAGCTTGTCCGCTGGCCGCACACTCCCGTTACTTTTTTCACCAAAGATATTCCGCCACAGGGACTTTCTGAATTCATGCACGCGCGCGGAAACCTTTGACGTGCGCACCCCATCTAACTTCACCGTCGCCTGTGGGCCACCGGCTACAATCACCGCCAACTCAGAATCTCTTGCCCCCAGCATGCTGCGGTCATTGATGTTGGCACTACCGAGCACTGCGACATTGTCATCGGCAATCAAGAGCTTGCTGTGCACATAAATCTGCTCGGTTACTGGTCGTCCGCTGGCGACGACTGCGTGATTGCGCAGGTTGAGCAGCGTTACATAGTCCGACCAACGCATACCCGCATCCTGACGCAGCAGATCTTCCAACAACATCTCCTGCGCCTTCTTCAGCGCCTGCTCCTCACTCAGTCCACCGTGCTCTTGCTCATACCGTGCAACCAATGCCCGGCGCACACAATTGACCAAGCTCTGGGTACCATGCACCAGTGACTGCATGGTCAAATCCACCTGGCGCATAAGTGTTATCTGGTCAAGCATGCCTTCCGGGTGCACTGGCACCACCAGATAGACGTGGAACGGATTGCCTTCGTTGATTGCACGCTCGATGCGCCGCGCCAGAGCCTTGTTGATCGGGTTGAGCAACTTCGATTGGTACAGCGATTTCGGTCGCGGGTTCTGCTGACTCGGCTTCTCCTTGCCCGCGCGCTCCAGCACATCGACAGCAGTGATGGTCTCGTGATTACTGAGGATACGCCGCACCGCACGCTCGAACGCCTGGTAGTCATCATCAAGCAGTACTTTACCGGTGTTCTGCCACTTCACCGTGGCCGGATTGATGGTGTTGATCGGCACATCCTTGATGCCCAACAATTCCGCGTACTTGTCGTAGCCTTCCAGTCCGCGGATGGAAACCATCGCGCCCGCTGGCCCTGACAGCGGCTTGTCAGGCTCGTAGTCATCCACAAAGCCGGCGTTGTCACTCTGAAAAAACTGGCCTTCGATGTAGATGAATTGCTGGGCACCATGAATCGCCTTCAGCATGGCCTTCAGGCAGTTATTCTGTACAGGTGCCTTGGCTTGTTGGGCGCCTGCCGCATGTTCCGCCCGCAATAGTTCTTCTGGAGCACTGCGTAATACCTGAACCCAACAGCTTTTGTTGGGCGCCGCGCCCGCAACGATATTCTTTGGTCTGTGTTGCGGCTCGATGTTGGCTACATTCGACCTCGAGGGTGTCACTATATTGAATAGCAGCATGAAATAGTGCACCAAAGGCTGATGGCGATTGGCGGAGTACGTCCCCCGATACGCTTGCGCGACTGCATTCCAACGCTGAGTGAAGTTCCGGCTGAGATCGTGAACTGCCGGCCCCTCGATACCGCAATGTACGTCATGCCAAGGCTGCCGAGGCTGGCGCTCCGGGTCGACCATGCGGGTCTGGCCTGGATGCTGCTTTACAGGCTCGTCAAACAAGCGGTCATAGCGCTCGAACGCACCTATCCACTCGCTGGAGAGGCTAACGAGTACGCCGACGAGAGCATTTACCGCGTCCCCGACCAAAGCGAAGATCTCTTTTTTATAGGGAAGCTGGGAGATATCGACCCCGAGCAACAGGTCCCACATCAGGTCAACGCTCTGCCTGAACTCCTGGCCACCTTTATCCCAGAGCCTACGAATTTCACGTCGCTGCGGAGAGGGCACTTTGTTCCAAAGCCACTGCTGGGCCTCGACGACTTTGGCCTCGCCATACTCCAATGCTTTGGCACCTTCTCCTTCCAGCGGGTTATGGCGATCAACGAAGTCTTTTATGCCATCGCGTTGATCGCCCATCCAGTCGCTTATGCTTTTACTGAAGTCGACCGTACGCGCAAAGATGCCCCTCGCTGGCGTGAACGGAAACACGGCCAATCCCCGCCCTATCGGCAGCAAGCCAGCGATCAGCAGCTCTATCAGCGGCACGCAATCACTCAGCTCCACCGCCGTTGGCTCTTTGATGGGCGGGATATTTGGCGAATAGTATTCCCCCAAAGTACGCCCCTCAGCCAGCAAACTATACGTACCGGTTTCGCGCCTACCGTAGGCCAGGTCGATGCCGCCAACGAACGCTTTTTTGTTATCCACCACCACCATTTTCTGGTGATGCGAAAAGAATGCGTTCAAGCTGCTCATGTCACTCTGGCCGAGCGCCGGCATGCAGTACGCACGGCCCTTCCTGGGAACTCTATTGATCAGTCCCTTGCCGCCATTGAGATGGAACACCGCCATCATGGTGTGCAGATAACCGGTGTCTATCGGCCCCGGCGGCGCCAACCACGGCATCACATAGACCGTGGCGCCGTTCTCCACAGCTTTGTCCAGACAAGACAGCAACGTACTGCCGTCGCCCATCTGTACGGCATAATTGATCTGCCAGCCAGCGATGAAAACGCTCTCTTGTGCGTTGCTGATCTCACGAGCCACGCGCTTGAAGTAGCTGTCACCACAGACAAAGAACTCAACATCGTGACCTGGCAATGGCTGCCCGAATACTTCGGACCATTCGGGGAGCGCTGGATCGAGCACAACACTCTGGCCTTCAAAGGCCTCCCCCAACTTGTCATCGGTATTGGTCAAGAACCAGCCAGGTTGCTCATAGGCGCGCTGCGCCTTACCGCTGTCATCAACAATCTGCGTTACGGTCCTTCTACCATTCATGAGTCCCTTCCTTGCGCCAACGCGCAATTGTTGCGCGGTTAGTCAACGCTTTATGAAATCTTTCAACTTTGCCGATGTGCCGCCTTGGTCGAATCGCTCAACGGCGTTCCTTGCATAATTCATTTCACCTTGCTGGCGGATGCCGACCATGTCGGTGCGTACCGCCGCGGTGAAGCCAGCGGCGCCAAGCTCCATGCGCAAGCGTTGATCTTCATCCCAGTCACCCTTGTCACGGGCAACATCGATCTGCACCGAGTGGCCGGGGTACAGCAACCAAAGCTGGCTGGGTGTGCCAGCGTATTCGCGCGCCAACAGCTGCTGCTGATCGTCATCCAGCACAACATGGCCGTCAGCATCGGTTACCCCCTCCAGCAGTACCCGCTTTGCATCACGCAAGGCAGCACCGAAAGGTTTGCCACGGTTCCTGATGATTCTCCAGGACGTTTCCGCTAGCGGGTTACCGGTTGGACCGGGCATATCCTGCAACCAGAAATCGAAGTCCATCGGTTCCGGCGCGAAGCTGGGGACCGGGAAAGTTGGCAGTTCCCTGGCCAACTCGGCAGGCCCCACAAACGACTTCTTGCTCGCATGCACGGTAATCGTGCCCGGGCAGTTG
The DNA here is from genome assembly GCF_056856655.1 of Stenotrophomonas sp. STEN033. Lineage (NCBI taxonomy): Bacteria > Pseudomonadati > Pseudomonadota > Gammaproteobacteria > Lysobacterales > Lysobacteraceae > Stenotrophomonas > Stenotrophomonas sp. STEN033. The sequence continues at coordinate 49,481 of NZ_JBXFWM010000020.1, read as the reverse complement.
AACGTGATGTTTCCGCCCTCGATGGTCACGCTGGCGCCGCCTGAAGTCGCAATGTGGATCGTCTTGCCTGCTGCAAGCTCCACCACGCCCTGCGCGCTGGCGGCGCGTAGCGCCTGACGTGACTGCAGGCGTAGTTCGTCGTGTTGTGCCTGCACGTTCAATTCGCCGGTGCCAGCCACCACGCTCAAGGCATTTCCGCCTTCCGCGCCGCCCTCTACCGCACAGGCCAACATGCCGATGGCCTGCCCGGCGTGCAGGCGGGCGTTACCCATTACCGCAGTGTCGCTGTCGCCACCGCTGGCCAGCAGCAGGCCGTCGCCTACCGACCAGTGCAGGGCCTGCCCTGCGACGTGGACGATGCCTGCGGGCGCGGCAAAGCCCAGCAGGGGGTCGCCGCTGTGCGGGACGCGGCCGCTGCCTGCTGTGGCCTGGCGCTGTGCAGCTTCGCCGCTGGCGGCGTCGAATGCCGTGCCCGCGACCGTCGTCCTGGCGCTGGCCAGCATGGCGGCCAGAGGCGCCTGATCCGGCACGATGCTTGAACGCTCCTTGCCGCGCGCGCCTTCCTTCATCACCAACGTGCTGGTCAGGTGGGTGCGGGCGGCTTGGCTGAAACGGGTGCTCAGGCTTTGCAGTTGGCCGAGCAACGCCGCTGGCTGCACGGCTTCGCCAGCAGGGCTGTTGCTGCGATGCGTATAGGCACTGAACCATGCACCGGAGCTGGCGCGTACCGCGCCCCAGGCGTCGCTGCGCAGTTCAAAACCGGTGCCGCGCAGGCTGCCGAGGAAGTTGTCGGCCTGGTGGCGCAGGTGACCGAGGCTCAGCTGCGAGGTCTGCTGGCTGCTGGCCAGCTGCACGCGCAGTTGTTGATCGCTGTCGTCGAACAGGAGGTGATTGCTGCCTTGGCCGCCTTCCCATTCGCGCGAGCGGATGCCCCAGACAGCACCCGCATTGCGGTGGGCGTCGTCGCCCGCGCCTGCGGCATGCCATGCGGGTGCGTGCCCGCCACTCAGATTGCCCTGTGCGCTGCCGGCGTTATCGCGTGCCTGTGCATAGGCACTGCGCTCGTCGTTGCCGCTGGCGCCTGCGGGCGTCGGTGCAACACCTGCTTCACCGCGGCCGTTGTAGAGCGCGCCCAGCACGATCGGCCGGTCGATATCCCCATCCAGAAAACCCACCAGCACTTCCTGGCCGATGCGCGGCAGGAACTGTGCGCCCACACCCGGGCCTGCGTAACGCTGGGCCACGCGCAGCCAGGTGGTATCGGCCTCGCCATTCTGGAAATGGAAGCAGACGCGGATACGGCCCAAGCTGTCGGCGTGGACGTCCTGGCCCTTGCCGCCATGCGAAGCGATGACGCGTGCGGTCTGGTAGCCCGGTGCGGTCGGGCGCGGGTTGAGCCGCTGGCCGGTGCCATCCACCAACGCAGGCCGCCATGGCATCGCGCGCTCGGTCGCCTTGAAGCGATTGGCATAACCCACCTTCTCGGCCTGCAGCCACAGGGCTGCATCTGCCGTGTTGATGGGCGGCTTGCCTAGTGCGTCATCCAGCGCCTGCCGAACATCGGTGGGCAGGTTATTGATGCCGGCGTGATCCAACTCGGTCAGCAGCAATTCCGGCGCGGATGAAAACGGCGCCTGCTGCACCTGTATCCAGGTGCCGGATTGGAAACCACGCACCGTAGCTTGGCCAAGCCAGGTACACGCGTGCACCTCATGCGCCTGCGCTTGCAGCCGCGCATACCACCCCGCCGCAGCCGCGTTGCTGAATGCATAAGCACCTACCACATCGTAGCTCTCGCGCTGCGATTGCTCGCCACCGCCATCCACCGGCAGCTGCGCGCTGATACCACGTACGGAACGGTAATCGTCACTCAGCAAGCTGATGCGGTTGCTGCCCAGTGCACGCTGCCGGCCCAGCGTCTGGATGCTATCGCTGGATTCCGTGGCGTCACTGCGATGGAAGCGCACGCCGACCGAGGCACTTGCGGCATCCTGCGGCAGCGCCGAACTGTCAGCGAATATCTCCATGCTGTTGCCACACGGTGCCTGCTCATCCTGGCATAGGCGCCAGCCCAGGCCCTCTTCGGCAAGCAGCCGCTGCACGAAGGCCAGATCGCTTTCACGGTACTGCACGCAGTAGCTGCGCGCGCGCGCGGCAATGAACTCATCGCAACCCTCGGCCCAGCGCCAACGCGCCAGCTCCGGATAGCCCTCGAGCACGCTGTCCACGATCTGCCGAACCGTCTTGTCCTGGAATACGCGGCTATGCCGTGCGTGCTGCAACCACCAGGTCCAGGACTGCAGTGAGAAGCGGTAGCGAACCAGGCCACCGTCGCTGCCCAGGCACGTTGCCGATGCAATCAAACCGCTGCGGCGTTGTTCACCACCATCGGCGGTGCGCATACGCAAGATCGCCGGCTTGGCGAGCAGTGCCTGCAGGTCCGCGCCCTGCTCGGTGGCAAGTACATCCACCTCGGTGGCGGCATGTGCAGACAAGGCATCTCGCCCCCGCCAACGCTCGACCACGTTGTTGCCAAACGCATCGCACTGCAGTTGGTATTGCCGCTGGGCATTACCCAGCACAGCGACCTGCGCCATCAGGTTATTCAGCTTATCCATGCCTATTCCAGATGTGATGACTGTCTGCAATCTGCAGACACCAATCGGATTCCTTTCGCGGAATTTACCAGAAGTCGGCTCCGGGGGTTTTCACGGCGCCTGCGTTGCAGCCACCGCCCGGTGCCCGGGCCTATCCACAGCGCCTGCTGCCAGTGCGTAGGGGGAAGAAGCTTGATTTCAATGGTTACCGATCAACCCGAAAGCCGCGGAAACGCCCGCTGGCGCACTGTTTTTCACGACTAATCCGTACAAAAGCCAGATTCGTCTCGAATGTCCGAACATGAGCGCGTTCCTGAGGCCATCAGGCGCATTGGACAGCCCATCTGCGCAGATCGAGCGCCGCCAGCACAACTGAGCGCTGATCGGTTGGTCATTATCCGGATTCAGCCGTACCCAGCACTTCACCCTCCCGCATTGCCCTGCATTACCACCGAGCCAGGGACCCGCCACATGCAGTGGATTGGTGATCTTGGAGCGGATGCGTGCAATAACGTGATTGAAGAACGTGTCTGGCATCTGCGCAATGGCCGCACGCCTACGGCGATAAGTCGCCAGCGATTACCGGACCGCGGAATAGAGTTCCGCTTCAATGATGTCGCGCCGGTGTTTCTAGCGGTGGAAGAAGATGCGCTTGAAACCTACTGGAAGGAGGCCATCGCGCGTTCTCCGCAGCTTGATGCGTTGCGCTTTCGTTGCAATGATTGATTTGCGTTTCTTGCGAACGCGCCATCCCCGCCCTTCCCTTCGCTGCGCGAAAGGGAGGAAGCGAAGCGGTAGTGCCGAGCCATGCTCGGCAGAGGCTTTCCCGGTAAGGCCCCAGCCGAACATGGGCCGGCTCTACACGGGCAAAAGCCAAGCCCTCCCCAACCCTCCCCTTCGCTGCGCGAAAGGGAGGGAGCAAAGCGGTAGTGCCGAGCCATGCTCGGCAGAGGCTTTCCCGGTAAGGCCCCAGCCGAGCATGGCTCGGCTCTACACGGGCAAAAGCCAACCCCTCCCCACCCCTCCCCCTCGCTGCGCGAAAGGGAGGGAGCGAAGCGGTAGTGCCGAGCCATGCTCGGCAGAGGCTTTCCCGGTAAGGCCCCAGCCGAGCATGGCTCGGCTCTACATGGGCAAAAGCCAACCCCTCCCCAACCCTCCCCTTCGCTGCGCGAAAGGGAGGGGGCTAAGCGGTAGTGCCGAGCCATGCTCGGCAGAGGCTTTCCCGGCAAGGCCCCAGCCGAGCATGGCTCGGCTCTACACGGGCAAAAGCCAACCCCTCCCCAGCCCTCCCCTTCGCTGCGCGAAAGGGAGGAAACAAAGCGGTAGTGGCGAGCCATGCTCGGCAGAGGGTTTCGCGGTAAGGCCCTAGCCGAGCATGGCTCGGCTCTACACGGGCAAAAGCCATCCCCTCCCCAACCCTCCCCTTCGCTGCGCGAAAGGGAGGGAGAAAAGCGGTAGTGCCGAGCCATGCTCGGCAAAAGCTTTCCTGGCAGGGCCCCAGCCGAGCATGGCTCGGCTCTACACGGGCAAAAGCCGCCCCCTGCACCTTCGGTGCAAGGGAGGAGGCTGATCAGACCAGATCCGGATGACGGTCGATCAACGCCTGCTTGCGGCGCTCCAGGTCGGCAAGCTTGCCCTGCATGTCGTTGATCTCTACGTCCAGGTCATCAACGCTTGCTTCGATATGATCGTACTGTTCCTGCAGCAGCTCGCGCGCCTCGCGACGGCTTGATGCATTCGGTGTATCGCCGCGCATCGGCTTGCTGGCCGTCTCGTGCATGAAGTAGGCGGTGATCAGGCCAATCACCGCAACCACCATCAGGTAGTACGCCGGCATCATCAGATCACCGGTGGTCTCCACCAACCAGGCCGCAAGTGTCGGGGTCACGCCGGCGATGATCACCGAGATGTTGAACGCGCTGGCCAACGCGCTGTAACGCACGCGGGTGGGGAACATCGCCGGCAAAGTGGAAGCCATCACCCCGATCAGGCAGTTCAGCAACACGGCCAACAACAACAGGCCAACGAAGATCCAACCGGTGTTGCCGCTGGTAATGAGATGAAACGCCGGGATCGCGGCGACCAGCAGACCAATGCTGCCTGCAGCGATGAATGGCCGGCGCCCGATACGGTCACTGGCCATGCCGACGAACGGCTGCACGAACAACATGCCCACCATCACCACGATGATGATCAGCACGCCGTGGTCCTCGGAGTAATGCAGGTTGTGCGACAGGTAGGTGGGCATGTAGGTCAGCAACATGTAGTAGGTCACGTTGGTGACCAGCACGATGCCGACGCAGATCAGCAGCGAACGCCAGTACTTGCTGACGATTTCCTTGAAGGAGATCCGTGGCGCGCTGCCGACGGCATCCTGGTCCTCCTTCTCCATGCGCTCCAGCTGCTCGGTGAAGGCCGGGGTTTCTTCCGCCGCGTGGCGCAGGTACAGGCCGATCAAGCCCAGCGGTGCGGCGAGGAAGAACGGAATCCGCCAGCCCCACTCCAGGAACCGCGCTTCGCCCACGATGCTGCTGAGCAGCACCACCACGCCGGCACCGGAGACAAAACCAATGATCGAGCCGAAGTCCAACCAGCTGCTCAGAAAACCGCGGCGCCTGTCCGGCGCAAACTCGGCCACGAACACCGCGGCACCGGTGTACTCACCACCAACGGAGAAGCCCTGCGCCAACTTGCACAGCAGCAACAGGATGGGCGCGAGTATGCCGATGCTCTCGTACGACGGAATCAGACCGATGCAGAAGGTACTGACCGCCATCAGGATGATGGTTGCCGACAGCACCTTCTGCCGGCCGAATTTGTCCCCCATGACCCCAAAGAACACGCCGCCCAGCGGACGCACCAGGAACGGCACCGAGAATGTCGCCAACGCAGCGATGGTCTGCACGCTGGGCGAGGCCTCGGGAAAGAACACCTTGCCCAAGGCATAGGCGACAAAACCGTACACACCAAAATCGAACCACTCCATCGCGTTACCCAACGCGGCGGCAGTGACTGCTTTCTTTACTTTTGCCTTATCGATGACGGTGATGTCCTCGATTTGAAGCGGCTCATTGCGGATAGTGGATTCACCTGTAGACATGACAGGACCAGTCCTCCCGTTACTGAGTTGATTGCACGCTTGGCCTTGGCTTGCATGAATTCGCGCAGGCCGTGATGCGCACGAAGGAATGCCCCGCGACAAAGCCACGGGAACGGTCAGGGACAGAAAAAACCGGGATCATCCCGGTAAGGCGTAGTGCCGGCTGTCCGAGCATCAACAGGCAGGCTGCCTGTGCGTTATCGCTGAAAGATGCTTAGCCGGCGTATTTTACGCGAACAGCTGTTAAGGCTTGTTAAAGATGCGTACACGGTGATCCGTGCAGAAAGCAAACACGTTGAGTTCAGCGATGAATGCGCAAAAATCCACGCGTTAGACGCACGATGAGACCTGTTGCCGCGCACCCTGCCGCATAGCAGGCGATATCGCCCCATGAAAAAGTATTGCCGATCACCGTGTACATCACGTCGCCACGTACGTAGCCAAGACGTTCGGCGACACGGAAATACTGGGCGAACTCGATGCCGCAGGCGAACACGAACACCACCCAAAGAACCAGGTAGTCGTTGATGCGCAGCAGGCTACGGATCATTGCGTAGAGCAACACCACAACAAGAACATCGCCAAGATAAGCACGCACCCAGGACACATGCGGCAGACGCGTGGCGATGAACACCTCCATCACGAACACCAGCATCGCCAGCAGCAGATGCCAGCGACTGATGGCAACGATGCCATTTCTTTCCGCAGCGCTGCGTAGCGAATCAGCGCCAGTTTGCATTGGCGCCCCAGAACTCCACCGCACGCGCGTAGGCCGCACGGTCAATCGGCACACCAGACCCGCCTTCTTCAACACCCAATGCATTGCGCATCATGGTGATCGGCGCCATCGGAATCTCTTCGGCAGTGGCGGTATACAGACAGCCCACCACGCCCCAATCGGCCTCGATCGGCGAACCTTCTTTCTGCAGCTGCTCGCGGCTATAGAGGATGACCACCAGATACTCGGCCACCGCCGGTTCCACACCCTCGAACCATCGCACCAGCACCGGCAGCTCCTCGCGGCTGCGCGCCTCGTAGCCGGAACGCAGCAGGTGCCGATTCTGCTCGGTGACCGGTACGGTCAGGCAGCGGGTGCTGGTCCAGTTCCTGTAGACATGCAGCTTGCAGAACGGCGCATAGCCATCGAGCACCTTGTCGGCAGCATGCGCATTCAAGTACTGCTCGAATTCCTCAGCGCTGCAGTCCTGGATGGTGTTGGCGCGTGGCGTGCGCGGGAACAAGCGGGTACGTGCAAACGGCGTCAAGTAGATGGACATCATCGCTTCCAACAAAGGATGGCGACATTGTCGGCGATCAGCACGTAGACCGGAACCATCGCCTCCCGACACCTGCGCAAGCAGCGGGCATTCGCTGCCTGGCTCAGGCGTGCGCTTGCGCCTCGTGCTCGGCGACATCCATCGAAGGGGTGCGCCAGCCGGAGTTGACGCCCCACAGATAGAACACGACGCCGATCACCGCCACCAGCAGCAGATCCCAGCCGTAACCGAGGTAACCGGCACCGCCAAACGCCGCACTGCCTGCCCACGACACCAGCGCCAGCAGCGGCAGGTAGCAGATCAGCCATAGCGCGCCTCTCAGCTGGCGGCGGAAATCATGCCAACCAATCTTGCGCTGGTAATACACGTAGATGGGCAGTGCTACCACCATCAGCAGGATGATCTCGCCGGTCAGTGGCCAGCGTGCCCAGTACAACAGCTCGGTAGCCATCACGAAGGCCACGCCCGCCAGTATCGGCAGTGCGACCACCCGCAACGGGCGATGCAGGTTGGGGGCGGTGCGGCGCAGCGACATCACGCTGATCGGACCGGTCATGTACGAAATGACGGTGGCCACCGAGATCACCGCCGCCAACGTGCCCCAGCCGCGGAAGAAGAACAGGAACAGGAACGACACCGCCAGGTTCAACCACATCGCCGGGCGCGGCACGCCCCAACGCGGATGGATGTTGCCCAACACCCTGGGGGCCGTTCCGTTCTGCTGCATGCCGTAGATCATGCGCGCGGTGGTGGCGGTATACGTCATGCCGGTGCCGCTGGGGCTGACAAAGGCATCCACGTACAACAGCATCGCCAGCCAATGCAGGTTGAGGATCAAGGCCAACTGGGCAAACGGTGAACGGAAGTCGATGCCATGCCAACCGTGCTCGGCCAGCATCTGGCTGGGTACCGCGCCGATGTAAGCCACCTGCAGCAGCACATAGATCACTGCCGCCAGCAGGATCGAGCCAACTACCGCGAACGGAATGCTGCGGCCGGGGTTGCGCGCTTCACCCGCCAGATTCACCGGGCTCTGGAAGCCATTGAAGCTGAAAACAATGCCAGCAGTAGCAATAGCGGTGAGGATGGCGGAGAAGTCCAGGGTCGGCGTACCCGGCCCCTTCAACCCAACCGAGAAGTTTTCGGCATGGAACCCGCTGGCGATCAGGGCCACACCGGTCAACGTCGGCACGATCAGCTTGAACAGGGTGATGGCGCTGTTGGAGTGTGCGAACAGCTTGACGCTCCAGAAGTTGATCAGGAAATAGACGACCACCAGCACTGCGGCGATCAGCAGGCCGGCATGGCTGAGCTCCCCCATTCCGCCTGGCTGTTGCACATACATGTCCTGCGCCCATTGCCAGGGCCACGATGCCATGTACTGCACCGAGGCTTCGGCCTCGACCGGAATCACCGAGACGATGGCGATCCAGTTGGCCCAGGCAGCGATGAAGCCGACCAGCGAACCGTGCGAGTAATGGCTGTAGCGCACCATGCCACCGGACTCGGGAAACATCGCGCCCAGCTCTGCGTAGGTCAGGGCGATGGTGAGGATGATGGCCGCACCCAGTACCCATGCCCAGATCGCACCGGGCCCGGCCAGGCCGGCGGCGCGCCAGGCGCCGAACAACCACCCTGAGCCAATGATCGAGCCCAGGCCGGTGAGCATCAGGGCGATGGGGCCGACGTCGCGGCGGATGGCGCTGGATGCAGTCATGGTGGTTTTCCGGTTGCAGCGTCGCCGGGATGGCGTTGGCGCTCGATGATCGCAAACCGGACGTTAAGCCGGGCGTGGTTCTTGCTGGTTGGGTGTTGCTGCCAGAACCGGCATGGCCGCAGGATAGTTTCCGTTCACTGAGATGCCGAAAGCGGCAAATGCCTTGCCCCCTCCCTTGCGCCGAAGGCGCAGGGGAGGGTTGGGGAGGGGGGCTCTGCGCAGGAAGCTCAACCTGCAAATGGTTCTGGCTTGGTGCTTCTGATTCTGCGCTCAAGCGAAGTGCCGGAGGCCAAAAGCCAAGAGCAACACCTAGCAGCAAAAGCACCCCTCCCCAACCCTCCCCTTGCCTGCGGCAAAGGGAGGGGGCCAACCCCGCAGCCCTCACTAGCGGCGAACGGCTGCGCGCCGCAATGAACTCCACGCTCAACGAACACATGGCTACGACGCAACTCCGACAACCGCCCACCGACAGTGGCTGCACTCCCGCGTAGATGACTGCCATGTCGCCGACCGAATCACTCAGCAAAGTCCCCGCCATCACGCTGGGCTTCTGGATCATCAAGATCCTTGCCACCACCCTGGGCGAGGTCGGCGGGGATGCCGTCACCATGTCGATGGACCTCGGCTACCTTGTCGGCACGCTGTTGTTCGCCACGGTGTTCGCGGTGGCGGTGTTCGTCCAGATCCGCTCGCCCCGCTTCCGGCCCTGGGTGTACTGGTTCGCCATCATCGCCAGCACCACCGTCGGCACCACCCTGGCTGACTACGTCGACCGTTCGCTGGGCATCGGCTATAGCGGTGGCACCACGCTGCTGCTCGCCTTGTTGTTGAGCACGCTGTTCGTCTGGCAGCGCAGCACCGGCAGTATCTCGGTCAGCCGGATCAACTCCTCGCGCAGCGAACTGTTCTACTGGCTGACCATCACCTTCTCGCAAACCCTGGGCACGGCATTGGGCGACTGGGCCGCGGATACCCAAGGGCTTGGCTATACCGGCGGCATCGCCGTGTTTGCCGGGCTGCTGGCGCTGGTTGCGGTGCTGTACTTGCGCACCCGTATCTCCCGCACCGCGCTGTTCTGGTCAGCTTTCATCCTGACCCGCCCACTGGGCGCGGTAGTCGGCGACTTCCTCGACAAGCCCCTGGATCATGGCGGCCTTGCCCTGAGCCGGTATGTGGGCACCAGCGTGCTGCTGCTGGCCATCGTGACCTGCATCGCCCTGCTGCCACAGCGCCCCGCCAGCCAGGCGCACTGAAAATCCCGCGGCTGCCCAAGTCTCGCCTGAAACAATTGCATATCCATCTTGATGGAGAGATATAATGGCCCGCATCCCGTCAGACCCCGGCCGCTCCCGATGACCGCGCTCAGCTTCGAGTTCTACCCGCCCAAGACCGATGACCAGCGTGCCCAGCTGGACCGTACCGCCGCCAAGCTCAAAGGCCATGCGCCGGAATACGTATCGTGCACCTTCGGTGCGGGTGGCTCGACGCTGAGTTACACCTCCGAGACCGTGCGCCACCTCAACCAGCACCATGGCCTGCAGGCAGCCCCCCATCTGTCCTGCGTCGGCGGTACCCGCGAGGAGATCCGCGAGCTGCTGAAGCTGTATCGCGCCATCGGGGTGAAGCGCATCGTCGCCCTGCGCGGTGACCTGCCTTCGGGCATGGGCTTCCCCGGGGACCTGCGTTATGCCTCCGAGCTCATCGCCTTCATTCGTGCAGAGCATGGCGATGCCTTCCGCATCGAGGTGGGCGCCTATCCGGAGACCCACCCGCAAGCCAGCGACGCGCTGAGCGACCTGCGCCATTTCAAGGCCAAGATCGATGCCGGTGCCGACGCCGCCATCACCCAGTATTTCTACAACGCCGACGCTTACTTCCACTTCGTCGACGCAGCGCGGCAGCTTGGCGTGGAAGTTCCGATCATTCCCGGCGTCATGCCGATCTCCAACTTCAGCCAGTTGCGTCGTTTTTCCGAGCAATGCGGGGCCGAGATCCCGCGCTGGGTCAGCAAGCGCATGCAGGCGTATGGTGACGATGCCGAATCGGTGCGCAGCTTCGGCGCCGACGTGGTTGCCGGCCTGTGCGAACGTCTGATCGCAGGCGGTGCACCCTCGCTGCATTTCTACACGCTCAACCTGGCCAAGCCGACCAATGCGGTGCTGGAGCGGCTCGGTCGCGGCTGAGCATCCATCACTTCCTGCGCGCCCGGGCAACCGCTACCCTTGGCCGATGCGCCTGCTGTTACTCCTGTTGCTGACCTGCCCTGCCTTGGCGGCGTTCGACGCGCCTGCACAGCAGATCAACCGCTGTACCAACGCACAGGGACAAACCGTTTACGGTGACAAGCCCTGCGACGCCATGGGGGCACGCGCCCGCCTGTTGCCCAATACGCGTGCGCTGGGCAGCAGTGGCCTGTACCGCGACAGCTGTGCGCGCCGGCTCAGCGAGCTGGTCGCACAGATCCAGTCCGCCGCCGATGCACGCGACCCCAATCGCCTGTCAGGCATTTATCTGTGGAACGGCCTCTCAAACGCAGCCGCGACCCGGGTCATGGACAGGCTGGATGAGATCGTGCAGCGGCCGCTGATCGACATCGCGCCGGTATTCCCCGAGGAACCAGCCTATGTTCCCGCGCCCACCGAACCGTTCACCTATACCGACGGCACGCCGGTGGATCCTGCGCAGGCCGCCAGCAGCGGCGCCGATCCGGAGGTACACGTGATCACCAATGTCCGCACCGGCCCGCGTCGACCGATTGCCCTGCGCCTGGAGCAGACCTTGCCGCGCAGCGCCACGCCGACCCGGACCATCCTGCATCTGCGCCGCCAATACAATTGTTTCTGGATCACGCTGTAAGCGGCTTGCCCGCTGCCGTCATCTGCTCAGCACGACGGCCATAGCGCGCGAATCGCGGCAACGCCAAGTGCCCCATGCCGGCGCGCGGTTTCGACATCGCCAGCGCCCATGCCGCCAATCGCATAGATCGGCAGTGAGACCTGCTCGCGCAGCTCCACGAATGCATCCCAGCCCAGGCCCGCAACGCCTGGATGGCTGGCCGTGGGCTGCACCGGCCCAAGCACCGCGAAGTCACAACCCAACCGCTGTGCTGCCTGCAGTTGAGCCAGGTCGTGGCAGGATGCCGCCACCAGCAACGACTCCGGCAAGGGCCGCGCCTGCAGCTGCAGCACCTGCTCGCTGCCCAGATGCACACCAACGCCCAGTTCGCTGGCCAGGACGATGTCGCGATTGACCAGCACCTCGACCTGCTTGCCAAAGCGCTCGACCACGGCCTTGGCCAATGCCTGACGCTGTGCTGCCATCGGCGTACGCAGCTGCACGCGCCGGATGCCACCGGCGATGGCGGCCTCGATCGACGCCAACCAGGCCTCGTCGCCGTCGGTGGGCTCCGGGGTGATCAGGTACTGGCCCGGCTGGCGCAGCGCCGCCACCACCGGCAGATCGGCCGGCGGCATCGAGTAGCGCGAGAGTTTGTCCGGCGCCACCCAGGTGATGGCCTGGCCTTCACGGCCACGCGCGGTGCCTTTCCAATGCTGCACGCGGCGCACTTCCAGGCGCAGGCGCTTGTCCGGGTAGATCTGTGGAACGTCCATTACCCATTCGCCTACCTCGGCCTCGATCCCCAGTTCCTCGCGCAATTCGCGGATCAGGGCCTGTTCCGAGGTCTCACCGGGTTCGCGCTTGCCACCGGGAAACTCCCATAGGCCAGCCATGTCGCTGTCGCCGGTGCGGCGGTTGAGCAGGATGCGACCGCGCGCGTCGGTGATGACGGCGGCCACGACGTGGATCGAGCGTGAAGGGGATGTCATGGACTGAGCATGCCGAAAACAGGCCGGTCGGTGCAATCGTTCGATGCGGTGCAGCCATACCGGAACGGCGCCATTTTGCAGGAGCGGCGCCAGCCGCGAAGCTGGCGCACCATCAGAGTGCAGAGATGGCCGGCCTGGCCGGGAACCCGGCTTCGCGGCTGACGCCGCTCCTACAAAAGCCAGGCTGACTGTAGTGCCGAGCCATGCTCGGCAGGGGCCTTACCGTCGATGCGGCGGACAGGTCATCGGCTTCGCGGCTGGCGCCGCTCCTACAAAAACCAGGCTGACTGTAGTGCCGAGCCACGCTCGGCAGGGGCCTCACCGGCGATGCATCGGACAGGGGATCGGCTTCGCGGCTTACGCCGCTCCTGCAAAAGCCAGGCTGACTGTAGTGCCGAGCCATGCTCGGCAGGGGCCTTACCGGTGAAGCCCCTGCCGAGCATGGCTCGGCACTACAGGGGCAATGCCAAAAAAAAGCCCCGCAATCGCGGGGCCTTTTCATCAGTTCAGTTGGCCGTGGCAGTGCTTGTACTTCTTGCCACTGCCGCACGGACAGGGGTCGTTGCGGCCGACCTTGGGCGCGTTGGCCTCGTCGAGCACGTCCGCCGCTTCCTCGTCGGCACTGTAGCCGCCGTTGTCCTGGTGCTGGAACTGCGACATCTGCAGACGTGCTTCGGCCTGCTGGCGCTCCAGCTGCTCCATCGCCAGTACTTCTTCCTCGCTGCGCACGCGCACACGCGACAGCATGGTGATCACTTCGCGCTTGACGTTCTCCAGCATTTCCGAGAACAGCTCGAAAGCTTCCTTCTTGTATTCCTGCTTGGGCTGCTTCTGCGCATAACCGCGCAGGTAGATGCCCTGGCGCAGGTAATCCATGCGGGCCAGGTGCTCCTTCCAGCTCTGGTCGAGCACGGTCAGCATCACGTGCTTTTCCAGTGCGCGCATGGTCTCGGCACCAACCGCTGCTTCCTTCTGCGCGAAGTGCTCGTCCATGCGGTCGATGACCTTCTGCACGATCGCCTCGGCGTCCAGTTCTTCGTGCGCCTTGACCAGGCCAACCACGTCCATGTCCACGCCGAACTCGCCTTCCAGCGTGGCCTGCAGGCCCTGCAGGTCCCACTGTTCGTCCACCGAGTTCGGCGGCACGAAACGGGAGACCAGGTCATAGATCACGTCGCCGCGGATGCCGTCGATGTTTTCCTTCACCGACTCGGCGTCCAGCAGCTCATCGCGCTGGCCGTAGATCACCTTGCGCTGGTCGTTGTTGACGTCGTCGAAGTCGAGCAGGTTCTTGCGGATGTCGAAGTTGTGCGCTTCAACCTTGCGCTGTGCCTTCTCGATCTGCCGGCTGACCATGCGGTCTTCGATGACGTCGTCTTCCTTCATGCCCATCATGCGCATCGCCTTCTGCACCCAGTCAGAGGCGAAGATGCGCATCAGGTTGTCTTCCAGCGACAGGTAGAAACGGGACGAACCCGGGTCACCCTGACGGCCGGAACGGCCGCGCAGCTGGTTGTCGATACGACGCGATTCGTGGCGCTCGGTGCCGACGATGTGCAGGCCGCCAGCCGCCTTGACGGCTTCGTGACGTTCCTGCCATGCCGCCTTCACTGCGGCCTTCTGCTCCTCGCTGATGTCTTCACCCAGCTCGTGCAGTTCGGTTTCCAGCGAGCCGCCGAGCACGATGTCGGTACCACGGCCGGCCATGTTGGTGGCGATGGTGACCGAGCCCGGACGGCCAGCATTGGCGACGATGGTCGCTTCGCGATCATGCTGCTTGGCGTTGAGCACTTCGTGCTTCACGCCCGCCTTGCGCAGGTGCTCGGACAGCATTTCCGAGGTTTCGATCGAGGTGGTACCCACCAGCACCGGCTGGCCGCGCTTGGCGCATTCCTCGATGTCCGCCAGCACCGCGTTGAACTTGCCCTTGCGGTTGAGGAACACCTGGTCCGGGTAATCCTTGCGCACGGTCGGCTTGTTGGTCGGGATGACCAACACTTCCAGGCCGTAGATGCTCTGGAACTCGAACGCTTCGGTATCGGCCGTACCGGTCATGCCGGACAGCTTCTTGTACATGCGGAACAGATTCTGGAAGGTGATGCTGGCCAGCGTCTGGTTTTCTCGCTGGACCGGCACGCCTTCCTTCGCTTCAACCGCCTGGTGCAGGCCGTCGGACCAGCGGCGGCCGGCCAGAGTACGGCCGGTGAATTCGTCGACGATGACCACTTCGCCATCGCGCACGATGTAGTCCACGTCACGCTGGTAGATGGCGTGCGCGCGCAGGGCGGCGTTGAGGTGGTGGACGACGGTCAGGTTCTGCGCGGCGTACAGGCCGTTGTCGTTGTCCGCACCGATGATGCCGGCTTCGCGCAGCAACTCTTCGGCGTGTTCCATGCCGGCTTCGGACAGGAACACCTGCTTGCCCTTCTCATCGACCCAATAGTCGCCCTCGCCGTCCTCGACCTCCTGCTTGACCAGGCCCGGCACCACGCGGTTGACGCGGATGTACAGCTCGGGGGAATCATCGGCCGGACCGGAGATGATCAGCGGAGTACGCGCTTCATCGATCAGGATGGAGTCGACTTCGTCGACGATGGCGTAATGCAGGCCACGCTGGTAACGGTCGGCGCGGGTCAGCGCCATGTTGTCACGCAGGTAATCGAAGCCGAATTCGTTGTTGGTGCCGTAGGTGATGTCGCTGCCGTAGGCTTCGCGCTTGTCGCTGTGCGGCATGCCCGGATAGACCACGCCGACACTCAGGCCCAGCCAGTTGTAGAGCTTGCCCATCTGCGCAGCGTCGCGACGGGCCAGGTAGTCGTTGACCGTGACCACGTGGACGCCCTTGCCTTCCAGCGCGTTGAGGTAGACCGGCAGCGTAGCCACCAGGGTCTTGCCTTCACCGGTACGCATTTCGGCGATCTTGCCCAGATGCAGGACCATGCCGCCGATCAGCTGGACGTCGTAGTGACGCATGCCCAGCACACGCCTGGAGGCTTCGCGGCAGACCGCAAAGGCTTCCGGCAGCACCTTGTCCAGGGCTTCGCCGGCGGCGATGCGCTCACGGAACTCGGGGGTCTTGGCCTTCAGCTGGTCATCGGAGAGCTTCTGCATCTCCGGTTCCAAGGCATTGATCTTGGCGACGATACGGTTGAGCTGGCGAAGCTGGCGCTCGTTACGGCTGCCAAAAACGCGGGTAAGCAGGCTGTTGATCATTGAAGGAACCGGTTTGAATGAAATGCCGTGCGACCTGGCTCACCCCCTGGGTTCACCGGTCACAAACGAAACAGGGCGCAATGCGCCCTGTCGATGGCAACGCCTATTGTAGCTTGGGGCGGACGCTTGGGTTTCAAGCTCCCCGCAACAAGTCAGCCTGAGCTGACCTGTTGCTCCCGATCAGCCACGGCTGAGACGGCCAACCGGGGTGTTACCACCCTCGCCGAGGAATTTGCGCGGGTTCATCACCACGCCGTTCTGCCACACCTCGAAATGCACGTGGGCACCGGTGGAGCGGCCGGTGGAACCAGCCTTGGCCACTTCCTGGCCGGCGCGTACCAGCCCGCCCTCACGCACGGTCAGGCGCGAATTATGTGCGTACAGGGTCTTGTAGCCGTTGCCATGGTCGATCTCGACGACATTGCCGTAACCGCCCTTCACCCCGGAGAAGCTGACCACGCCGTCAGCCACGGCCAGCACCGGGTCGCCGACACGGGCGTGGAAGTCCATGCCCTTGTGGTTGCCCACGCCGCGGCCGAACGGGTCAGCACGGCCGCCGAAGCTGGAAGTGATGTAGGTGTTGCGGATCGGCATGCGCGAGGGCACGGCGTTCTGCTCGAGCTGGTGGTCGAACAGCAGCGATTCCATCACCGACAACTGCTTGCCTGAAGCAGCAAACCGCTGCTCCAGCACCTGTAAGTCGCTGTTTACCGCGCTGACCGGGATATCCTGGGTCGGGCCGGGCTCGCCTTCACCCATACCCGGGGTTTCCTGGAAGTCGAACTCGCCGTCTTCCAGCTTGCCCATCTGGGTCAGGCGCTCACCCAGGGCGTTGAGCCGGGTGGCCTGCGCCTGCAGCTCGCCGAGGCGGGCAGCCAGCGCGTTGACCTGGGTCTGCGCATCGGCGCGGACCTTGGCCAGTTCCTGCTGCTGGTGGTCGACCTTGGACTGCAGCGCCGCGTCGCCGGCCATGCCGATGGCGAAGCTCAACGCCACACCCATCAGGCAACCCAGGCCAAGTACGCTACCCAACAGGGCTTGAGGACGATCCTCGAAGAACATCTGAACACGTGATAACGGCGTCTTGGCCTTCTGTTCACGCGTTTTGATTACGATCTTTTTAAATGTCATTGAAGAATTCTTATGTCAGAGCCGAAATCCAGTGTTCGTTCCCGTTCCGCGCCCAAACAGGCGCTGGAAGCGGCAATGGCGGACAAAGCAGGAAATCCGCTGCGCCGGGCCCTGTGGCTCGATGCGATGGACCGGCAATTGCGCCCCCATTTGCCGCCGGCGCTGGCTAACCGTTGCCGGTTGGCCAATGTGGACGGCGAACACCTCGTTTTTCTCGTCGAATCACCGGTGTGGCACGCCAAAGTGAGGCTTGCCGAAGACCAGTTGCTCGACGCGGCCCGATCCATCGGGCTGAAGGCCACCCGGGTGACCGTCAAGACTGCGACCGCGTCCGCGCACTCCCCAGTGCGTAACGACCAACGCAGTACCGCAGTAAGCCAAGCCACGCATAAAGGATTGCGCGACGCCTTGGCAGCCCTGCAGGATGTGAAATCCACAAAATCCTGAAGGCCACCGGGAACCTGATCGGCCCCGGTCTCCACCTGGCCGTCTTGCGGGCCGGATTGGAGGCAGCAGGAATCCTAGCCGCGGAATGCAGCGAAGGAGTTAGTCTTTTGTTAATTAATAGTTAAATTCAGACTGGAACCCGGATCGGGTTCACACAATGACGACAATTAGGACTAGTCGTAGTTTGTGAAGGCCGTGTCTCTTACGACCTGACCACTATTTAACTTAGGCGTAGGCCGGGACGCCGTACAGCACCGGCTCCGCCGCCACCGGCGAGTCGTAACTGGCCCATTCCCAGGCACTCTGGTCAGCCAGCAAGGCACGCACCAGCTTGTTGTTGAGCGCGTGGCCGGACTTGAAACCCTCATAGGCACCGAGCACCTGGCCGCCGGCCAGGTACAGGTCACCGATGGCGTCCAGGATCTTGTGGCGGACGAATTCGTCGGTGTAGCGCAGGCCGTCGTCATTCAATACGCGGAACTCGTCGAGCACGATGGCATTGTCCATCGAGCCGCCCAGGCCCAGGTTGCGCTCACGCATGTACTCGAGGTCACGCATGAAACCGAAGGTACGGGCGCGCGAGATTTCCTTGATATAGGCGGCCGAGGAGAACTCGATCTCCACCCGCGACTGCTTGGCCGGGATCATCGGGTGGTCGAACTGGATGGTGAAACCCAGCTTGTAGCCTTCGTACGGCTCGAACCGGGCAATCTTGTCGCCGTCGCGCACTTCCACCGTCTTGAGGATGCGCAGGAAGCGCTTGGCCGCGCCCTGCTCGACGATGCCCGCCGACTGCAGCAGGAACACGAACGGACCCGACGAACCGTCCATGATCGGCAGTTCGGCCGAAGACAGTTCGACGATGACGTTGTCCACGCCGAGACCGGCCAGGGCCGACATCAGGTGTTCGACGGTCTGGATCTTGGCGCCTTCACAGGTCAAACCGGTGCACAGGGTGACTTCGGTGACCAGATCGGCACGGGCCGGGACTTCCACTACCGGATCCAGGTCCACCCGTCGGAACACGATGCCATGGTCAACCGGTGCCGGGCGCAGGGTCATATAGACCTTGTCACCGCTGTGCAGGCCGACGCCGGTGGCGCGGATCGTGTTCTTGAGAGTGCGTTGCTGGATCATGTGTGTAAGGCCGGAGGGGCCGCGCAGGCGCAGCCAGGGGGACAAACAAGAATAACACGCGTTAACACGCGCCCTTCGCGGTGCAAAAACCGCCCGTCAGCTGCCGTCCAGTACCGAAAATATCGCCGGGCCGGCCTTGGCCCGGCGATAAAGGACATGGTCTTTCCATCGGGGTGGACAGCCCCGACGTATCAGCTCTGCATCCAGAGGCCGACCAGTCCGACCCGCGGCGCCGTTGCCGGCGCAAGCGCTGATCGGGCCTGGATGGCCCCTGCTACCGCATCAGTCGGCCTGGCGGCGCAGGAACGCCGGGATGTCCAGGTAGTCGTTCGGCAGCTCTGCAGCCGCCGGCGACGCCGACGCGGTGGAAGCAGACACGGTGTCCGAGCTCGGACGACGCAGGCCCATGCCCATGGTGTGACCCACGGCCTTGGCCACGGCATCGGCCGGGCTCTCGTACTCGTCGAACTCGGCCTGGCCGGTGGTGGCGTTGCGCACCAGCTTGATCGGGCCGCGCTCACCCGGGCGCTGCGCGTTCTTGGCAACGGCACGGTTCAGGCCGGTGGCAACCACGGTCACCTTGATCTCGTCACCCAGATCCGGATCGATCACGGTGCCGATCACAACAGTGGCGTCTTCCGAAGCGAAGGCATGCACGGTGCGGCCGATTTCGTCGAACTCGCTCATGGTGATGTCGGTGCCAGCGCTGATGTTGACCAGCACGCCATTGGCGCCGGCCAGGTTCACGTCGTCCAGCAGCGGGTTCTGGATCGCGGCTTCGGCGGCAGCCTGGGCGCGGTCATCGCCACGTGCGGTGCCGGTGCCCATCATCGCCAGGCCCATTTCCGACATCACGGTGCGCACGTCGGCGAAGTCGACGTTGATCAGGCCCGGACGCACGATCAGATCGGCGATGCCCTGCACCGCGCCCTGCAGCACGTCATTGGCAGCACGGAAAGCCTGCACCATGGTGGCGTTGCGGCCGAGCACGGTGATCAGCTTTTCGTTCGGGATGGTGATCAGCGAATCGACGTGCTGGCTCAGCTCCTCGATGCCCTTCAGCGCCACCTGCATGCGGCGACGGCCTTCGAACGGGAACGGCTTGGTGACCACGGCCACGGTCAGGATGCCCATTTCCTTGGCCAGCTGTGCCACCACCGGTGCCGCACCGGTGCCGGTGCCGCCACCCATGCCGGCGGTGATGAACACCATGTCCGCACCCTGCAGGGCGTCCATGATGCGCTCACGGTCTTCCAGTGCGGCCTGGCGGCCGACTTCCGGGTTGGCGCCTGCGCCCAGACCCTTGGTTACGTTGGTGCCCAGCTGCAGCTGCAGCTTGGCACCACAGTTCTTGATGGCCTGCGAGTCGGTGTTGGCGGTGATGAACTCCACGCCATCCACGCTGCTGTTGACCATGTGCGCCACGGCGTTGCCGCCGCCGCCGCCCACGCCAACGACCTTGATCACCGCGTTCGGTGCCATCTTTTCAATCAGTTCGAAATGCGCCATGTCCATGTCCTCTCTATTGCCGTGATTGGTTCGGGCATCCGGGAAGAATCCTTCTCCTTCTGCGCCCGCCCGCACCGGCGAGTTGTTTTAGGTGTACCGCTTCGGGTTGCCCCTGCACGGTGGTTGTTGCTTGCTTCAATGACTGCGTTACTGCACTTCGTCTTGCCTTACTGCTTGCCCTTCTGACTGCCTCACTGCCCTACCACCGGTGCCGCGCTCAGAACTCGCCGCGGAACCAATTCTTCAACTTGTTGAACATGCTGCCGGCGCGCCCGGTGGGCAGCGACGGGCGGCGCGGGTGTTCGATCTGGCTGCCCATCAGCAGCAGGCCCACGCCGGTGGCATGCACCGGATTGCCGACCACTTCGCCCAGGCCGGTGACGTGCTGCGGAATGCCCACACGTACCGGCATCTGCAGCATTTCCTCGGCCAGCTCGACCACGCCTTCCATCTTCGAGGCGCCGCCGCTGAGCACCAGGCCGGCACGCACCATTTCCTCGAAGCCCGAGCGGCGCAGTTCGGCCTGCACCATCTCGAAGATTTCCTCGTAACGCCCCTGCACTGCCTGCGCCAGCGAATGACGCGGCATGCGACGCGGCGGCCGGTCGCCGACCGATGGCACCTGGATGCTTTCCTCGGCGGTCGCCATCTGCGCCAGCGCGCAGGCGTAACGCACCTTGATCTGCTCCGCTTCCGGGGTCGGCGTGCGCAGCATGTGGGCAATGTCGTTGGTGACGTGGTCACCGGCAATCGGCAGCGAGGCGGTGTGGCAGATCGCGCCCTGCACGAACACCGCGATATCGGTGGTGCCGGCTCCGATGTCGACCATCACCACGCCCAGCTCGCGCTCGTCGGCAGTCAGCACCGCCACGCTGGAAGCCAGCGAGGACAGCACCAGGTCGTCCACCTGCAAACCGCAGCGCTGCACGCACTTGCTGACGTTGGCGGCGGCCGACTGCGCACACACGACCAGGTGGGCGTGCACTTCCAGGCGCACGCCGGTCATGCCAACCGGATTGCGGATGCCTTCCTGCGAATCGTCCAGCACGTACTCGCGTGGGATCGCGTGCAGGATCTTCTGGTCGGCGGGAATGGCCACGGCTTTGGCCGCCTCCAGCACGCGGTCCAGGTCGCCCCAGCTCACCTCGCCTTCGCGGATCGGGGTGATGCCCTGCGAATTGCGGCACTGCACGTGGTTGCCGGAGATCGAGGCGTACACCGAACGGATCTCGCAGCCGGCCATCAGTTCGGCTTCTTCGATGGCGCGCTGGATCGACTGCACGGTGGATTCAATGTCCACCACCACGCCGCGCTTGAGACCGCGCGACTCGTGCGAGCCAATGCCGATGACCTCGATCGGGCTACCCGGCGAGTACTCGCCGACCAACGCCACCACCTTGGAGGTGCCGATATCCAGGCCAACGATCAGTGATTTGTCTCCCTTGCGGTTCATGTCCTGTCCTGCGTCTGCTTTGTTGCCGGCGGCGGGGTTCCCCAGCTCAGCGTGAATCCATTGGTATAGCGAAGGTCGGCGCGCACGATCGGCACCTGGGTGCGGGTCAGCTGCGGCAACACGCGCACGAAGCGACCCAGGCGTGAGCGTGCATCGTTGCGGCCGATGACCACTTCGGTGCCGTTGTCCAGTGCCAGCGACCAGCTGCCGCGCGCGTCCATCGCGACTTTGCGTACGTCTACACCGGCCGGTGCGAACAGTGCGCGCGAATCGTTGTACAGCTCCACCACTTCGGTGGTCATGCCATCGGGGCCATCGAGTTCGGGCAGCGGCGCGTTTTCCAGACCGTGCGGCACCGCGAACAAGCGCCCCTGCTCGGACAGCAGGCGGTCCTTGCCCCAGCGTGCAAACGGACGGTGCTCGACGATGCTCACCTCCAGCACATCCGGCCACTGCTTGCGGACCTGCGCGCTTTCCACCCACGGCAGCTTTTCCACTGCCGCCTGCGCGTCCTGCAACTTCACTGCGAAGAAGCCGGAGCGTGCATAGGGCAGCAAGGTCTTCTGCAGTTCTTCCGCCGGCACCCGCTTGAACTCGCCGTGCACGCGCAGCTTGGCCAGCGGCCAGCGTTCGGCACCGACCCAACCGTTGACCACGGCCACGACCGGCAACACCACCAAGGCGATGGCCAGCAGCCAGGCAAGCATGCGCAGGAGGGCATTCATCGCGCGCCCTGCCCTGCAGCGCGGCCGCAGGCAGCCGTCGCAGCCCGCATCGCGGTTGCGTGGGTACGGCGCAGCAGCAGCGCGGCAAACATCATTCGCCCTTGCTCTCCTTGAAGCCCTCGGTGATCACCTGCTGGGCAACGGCACCGATGTCGCCGGCGCCCATCATCAGCAGCAGATCGCCGTCCTGCAGTACGTCCGGCAGCACCGAGCCCAGGTCGGCGGCATGCCCCACCACCACCGGCTCACTGCGGCCGCGCGCGCGGATGGCACGTGCCAACGACTTGGAATCGGCACCGGGAATCGGCGCTTCGCCGGCCGGATAGACTTCGCTCAGCACCAGTGCGTCCACTTCCGACAACACGGCAGCGAACGCATCGAACTGATCGCGGGTACGGCTGTAACGGTGCGGCTGGAAAGCCACCACCAGGCGCTTGTCCGGCCAGCCGCCACGGGCAGCGGCGAACACCGCTTCCAGCTCACGTGGGTGGTGACCGTAGTCATCGATCACGCGCACCTTGGCGCCCTTGTGGGTGGTGACTTCGCCAAGATCGTTGAAGCGACGACCAACGCCTTCGAACTTCTCCAGCGCGGTGGCGATGTCTTCCGGCGACACGCCCAACTGCCAGGCAACCGCAGCAGCGGCCAGCGCATTGAGCACGTTGTGCTTGCCCGGCAGTGCCAGCGTGACCGGCACGCTGGTGCCTTCCGGCAGGCGCAGGGTGAAGCGCATGCGCGGACCATCCTGCACCACGTCTTCGGCGCGTACGTCGGCATTGCTGCTCAGGCCGTAGCTCATCACGTGACGTGGGGTCTTGGCGGCCAGCGCAGCCACTTCCGGATCATCGATGCACAGCACCGCCAGACCGTAGAACGGCAGGCGCTGCAGGAACTCGGCGAACGCTGCCTGCACACGGGCGAAGTCGTTGCCGTAGTTCTCAAGATGGTCGGCGTCGATGTTGGTGATCACCGCCACCAGCGGGTTCAGGCGCAGGAAGCTGCCGTCGCTTTCATCGGCCTCGGCCACCAGCCACTGGCCACCGCCAAGCTTGGCATTGGCACCGGCCGCCAGCAGCTGGCCGCCGATCACGAAGGTCGGGTCCAGCTTGCCTTCGCTCAGGATGGCAGCGGTCAACGAGGTAGTGGTGGTCTTGCCGTGGGTACCGGCGACGGCGATGCCGCGACGGAAGCGCATCAGCTCGGCCAGCATCGCCGCGCGCGGCATGATCGGAATGCGCTGGCTGCGCGCCTCCATCAGCTCGGGGTTGTCTTCGCGGATGGCACTGGAAACCACGATGCAATCGGTGCCCAGCACGTTGGCCGCGGAATGGCCGCGCATGACGCGCGCGCCCAGCCGCGCCAGTCGACGGGTGGCTGCGTTGTCGGCGTTGTCGGAACCGGAGACTTCATAGCCCAGGGTCAGCATCACTTCGGCGATGCCACTCATGCCGGTGCCGCCGATGCCGACGAAATGCACACGCGGGAACGCGCGAACCAGGTCGGTGGTGTCGTTGAGGCGGCGGATCATGCCTGGCCTCCGGTGTGGCTGGCGCGGGTGCGCGGTGCCGTGTTCATGCTGCTTCCTCAAGAATGATGTCTGCGATGCGTTCGGCCGCATCGACCTTGGCCAACCCACGCGCGGCTTGCGCCATCTGCATGCGGTGGCCGGGATTGTTTGCCAGCGTGCGCAGCACGCCTTCCAGATTGGTTGCCAATGCGTCGTCCTGCTTGAGCAGTTCGGCGGCATCGCGCTCGACCAGATATTCGGCATTGCGGGTCTGGTGGTCGTCGACCGCAGCGGCGAACGGCACCAGCACGCTGCCGATACCGACAGCGCACAACTCGGCCAGGGTCGAAGCGCCGGAACGGCACACCACCAGATCGGCCCAGCTGTAGGCGGCGGCCATGTCCTTGATGAACATGTCGACGCGACCTTCCACGCCAGCGGCACGGTAGGCCTGCAGCGCTTCTTCGTGCAGCTTCTCGCCGCACTGGTGCCAGACCTCGATGGCGACGCTGTCACCCAACGCGGCCAATGCCTTGGGCATGGCGTTGTTCAACGCGCGAGCGCCCTGGCTACCGCCCAGCACCAACACCCGCATCGGGCCACTGCGATCGGCCAGACGCTGCTCGGGTGCCGGCAATGCGGCGATCTCGGCACGTACCGGGTTGCCAACCACTTCTTCCTTGCCACCGGCAAAGCTGCCCGGGAACCCCGACAGCACGCGGCGTGCGAAACGCGACAGGATGCGGTTGGTCATGCCCGGCGCGCGGTTCTGTTCGTGCACCAGCAGCGGCAGGCCAAGCAGGCGCGCGGCCATGCCACCGGGGCCAGAGGCGAAGCCACCAAAGGCGACCACTGCGCGCGGCTTTCGATCACGCAGCACATAGCCGGCACTACGGATCGCGCGCATCACCCGGATCGGCGCGCCCAGCAGGGCCAGTTTGCCCTTGCCGCGCAGGCCGGAGATGGCCAGCGTATCGACGTGGATGTCGTGCTGCGGCACCAGACGGGTTTCCATCGCGCCGTCTGCACCCAGCCAGGTAACCGGGATGCCGCGCTCGCGCAGCACCTTGGCCACGGCCAGGCCCGGGAAGATATGGCCACCGGTACCACCGGCCATGATCATCACCGGACGCAGGTCCTTGTTGCTGTTCGCCAAGGCCATTACGCGATCCTCCCGAAGGTCGGCTCGACGCGCTGCTGCATGCGGCTGGTGCCACGTGCGGCACTGCTCTGCGCTGCTGCGGCAACCGCGGTGGCGGTGTCCATGCGCGGCTCGGCCGGTGCGGCATCACGCACTTCGACCACATCCAGTTCGGCGCCCTCGAGGTCCTCGCGCACTTCCTGGCGGCGCACCGCACGGTTGTATTCGTAGGACACGCGCAGCAGCAGGCCCATTGCCACGCAGGTCATCATCACACTGGAGCCACCGGAAGAAATCAGCGGCAGGGTCAGGCCCTTGGTCGGCAGCATGCCCAGGTTCACGCCAATCGAGACGAAGGTCTGCAGGCTGATCCACAGGGCGATGCCGAAGGCGATGTAGCCGGCAAAATGGCGGCGCATCTCGATGCAGCGCAGGCCCAGCCAGAACGCACGGCCGACCAGCAGCACGTACAGGCTGATGATGCCGCACACGCCAAGGAAACCCAGCTCTTCGGCGATCACAGAGAAGATGAAGTCGGTATGCGATTCGGGCAGGTAGTTGAGCTTCTGGATCGATGCGCCCAGACCCACGCCGGTCCACTCACCGCGGCCGATCGCCATCAGCGCATTGGACAGCTGGTAGCCCGAACCCAGCTGGTCCTGCCACGGATCCATGAACGAGGTGACACGGCGCATGCGGTAGGGCTCGAAGATCACCAGCGCGACCAGGCCCGGCAGCAGCAACAGCACCGGCAGGATGATGCGCTTGATCTGCGCACCACCCAACACCAGCATGCAGGTGGTGATGCCCAGCAGCAGCATCGACGAACCAAAATCAGGCTGCAGCAGCAGCAGCACGACCAGCACGCCGACCACGCCGACCGGCTTGAGCATGGCCTGCCAGGTGGCATTGACCTCGTCGCGGAAACGCACCAGGTAACTGGACAACCAGACGATGTACAGCACCTTGACCGCTTCCACGGTCTGGAACTTGGAGAAGCCCAGGTTGATCCAGCGCTGTGCGCCGTTGACGCTGCTGCCCAGGCCCGGCACGAACACCACGATCAGCAGGGCAAAGCAGCCCAGCAACAGCAGTTGGTTGTACTTCTCGATTTCCTTGAGCTCCACCCGCATCGTCACCGCGGCGAGGATCACGCCGATGGCGATGAAGACCAGGTGGCGGGTGAGGTAGTAGAACGGACTCTGCGTCAGCGCGATGGAGCTGGAAGCCACCATCACGATCCCGATCGAAGCCAGCGCCACGGCGGCGCCGAGCAGCCACTTGTCGTAGCTGCCACCAATGGCTTCAAGTCGGGTTGCCTGACGCGAGTAGTCGTCCATCAGCGCACCTTGAGGGTTGCCAGGCCGATCAGCACCAGCACCACCGAGATGATCCAGAAGCGCACGATCACGCGCGGCTCCGGCCAGCCCTTCAGCTCGAAGTGGTGATGGATCGGCGCCATCCGGAACACGCGCTTGCCGGTGAGCTTGAACGACGCCACCTGGATCATCACCGACAGGGTTTCGATCACGAACACGCCGCCCATGATCACCAGCACCAGTTCCTGGCGCACGATCACCGCGATGGTGCCGAGCACCGCGCCCAGCGCCAGCGCGCCGACGTCGCCCATGAACACCATGGCCGGATAGGTGTTGAACCAGAGGAAGCCCAGGCCCGCACCGGCAATCGCCGCGCAGATGATGACCAGTTCACCGGCACCGGGAATCTGCGGGATCTGCAGGTAGCTGGAAAACACCGCGTTGCCCGAGGCATAGGCGAACACGCCCAGCGCACAGGCCACCAGCACCGTCGGCATGATCGCCAGACCGTCCAGACCATCGGTCAGGTTGACCGCATTGGAGAAGCCGACGATCCAAAAGTAGGCAATCGCGACGAAGCTGATGCCCGCCAGCGGCAAGGCGATCGACTTGAACATCGGGATGTAGAAGGTCAATTCGGCCGGCACCACCGCGGTCTTGTACAGGAACAGACCAGCCGCCAGGCCGAAGATCGACTGCAGCAGGTACTTCCAGCGCGACTTCAGGCCATTCGGGTCGCGCTTGGCGATCTTCAACCAGTCGTCGTACCAGCCGATCGCACCGAAGCACAGCATCACCACCAGCACCAGCCACACGTAGCGGTTGCGCAGGTCACCCCACAGCAGCACCGACACCAGTACCGTGGTCAGGATCAAGCCGCCGCCCATGGTCGGCGTGCCGGCCTTGGAGAAATGCGACTGCGGGCCGTCCTTGCGGATCGGCTGGCCGCCCTTGAGCTGGGCCAGGCGGCGGATCGCCATCGGGCCCAACCACAACGACAGCGACAAGGCGGTCAGCGCGGCGAGGATGCCGCGGAAGGTGATGTAGTTGAACAACCGGAACAGGCCGTCCAACTGCTGTAGCCATCGGGCCAATTCAAGCAACATGTGTAGTGTCCTCGCCGCGCTTCAACAGCGCGGTCACGATCTTGTCCATGGCGCTGCCGCGCGAGCCTTTGACCAGACAACGCACACCAGCATGAAGTTCGGTTTCCAGTGCAGCGGCCAGCGCGGCATGGGAGTCGAAATGGCGCCCTCCTTCGCCGAACGCCGCCGATGCCGCTGCGCTCAGCGGACCCAGCGAATACAGTCGCTTCAGCCCCGCCTCACGGGCGCGCTTACCAGCCTGCGCGTGCAGCGACTGTGCGTCCGGGCCCAGCTCACGCATATCACCCAGCACCAGCCAGCCTTCACCCTTGCCAGCGGCCAGCGCGGTGATCGCCGCAGCCAGTGAACCCGGGTTGGCGTTATAGCTGTCGTCGATCAGCACCGCGCCATTGTCCAGCACGTGGGCGACCTGGCGGCCGGCGACCGGGCGCGCCTGCGCCAGGCCTTCGACCACCAGCGGCAACGCAATACCGGCGGCCAGTGCCATCGAGGCGGCGGCCAGTGCGTTCAGTACGTTGTGCCGACCCGGCAACTGCAGCGCGACCTCCGCATCGCCCTGCGGCGTGCGCAGCTGGAAGCGCGAACCCGCCTCGTCCAGCACGATGCCGGTCGCGGTGACGTCGGCGCTGACGTCCAGACCGAAGCGGATCACCTGATGGTCACCAGCACGCGCAGCGAAGTAGGGAGAGAACGCGTCGTCGGCGTTGACCACCGCAACACCGCCATCGCGCAGATCGTCGTAGACGGCTGCCTTGGTATTGGCGATCTCCAGCAGGCTGCCCATGCGCTCCAGGTGCGCCGGGGCGACATTGTTGACGATGGACACGTCCGGTGCGGCGATGGCGGTCAGGTAGGCGATATCGCCCGGCTTGCCGGTACCCATCTCATAGATGGCGAAGTCGGCATCTTCCGGCGCATCGATCACCGCCAGCGGCAGGCCGATCTCGTTGTTGCGATTGCCCGGCGTGGCGTAGACATGCTGGCCCAGCACCGCAGCAGCGTGCTGCATCACAGCCAACAGCAGGTTCTTCACGCTGGTCTTGCCGTTGCTGCCGGTGATGGCGAACACGCGGGTAGCGCGCTGCGCCTGCATCGCCGCGGCAATCTTCGCCAGCGCCAGCTCGGTGTTGGCAACCACGATCTGCGGCACTTCCAGCGGCAACAGGCGATCCACCAACAAGGCGCTTGCGCCCTGCGCGACCGCGTTGGCGGCAAAGTCGTGGCCATCGAAGCGCTCACCGCGCAGGGCGACATACAGGCTGCCCACTGCCAGCGTACGCGTGTCGTTGCTGACCGCATCGATGCTGGCGTCGTCGCCATGGATTTCGCCACCGGCCCAATGGGCAATCAGCGACAGCGGCGTGCGCTTCATGGACGCACCTCCGCAGCAGCGGAACGGCGCGCCTGCAGCGCACGCGATGCCACATCGGTGTCATCGAAAGGATGTTTGATACCTGCAATCTCCTGGTAGGGCTCATGGCCCTTGCCGGCGATCAACACGATGTCGCCAGCCCCTGCCTGTGCGACCGCGGCGTCGATGGCGCGGGCGCGATCGCGCACCACGTTCACCTGCGCAGGCGTCACGAACCCGGCCATGATGTCGGCGACGATCACGTCGCCATTCTCGCCGCGCGGATTGTCGTCAGTGACGAACACCACGTCGGCCAATTCCTCGGCAATTGCCGCCATCTGCGGGCGCTTGCCGGTGTCACGCTCGCCACCGCAGCCGAACACGCACAGCAGGCGGCCATCCAGATGGCCGTGCAGGCTGCGCAGCGCCTGTTCCAGCGCGTCGGGCGTGTGCGCGTAATCGATGACCACGGTCGGTTCACCCTGACCGCCGAGGCGGTTCATGCGACCCCGGATCGGCTGCAGCTGACCCAGCACCTTGGCGATGCTGGCGCTGGTTTCGCCCAGGCCATGCAGCGCACCGGCCACGGCCAGCAGGTTGTCGACGTTGAAGCGGCCCAGCAGCGGCGAGCGCAGCGCGTGGCGTTCATCACCGATGACCAGATCGAAACCCAGGCCCCGCCCGTCCAGCACCAGCTTCTCGGCGCGGATGGTGGCGCCAGCCTGGCCAGTCGAGCTCAGGCCAATCGCCTGCACGTCGGCTGCCAGCGTGGTGATCAGCTCGCGGCCAAACGCATCGTCCAGATTGATCGCCGCAGCCTTCAGGCCCGGACGGTGGAACAACTTGGCCTTGGCCGCGCCATAGGCCTGCATGTCGCCGTGGTAATCAAGATGGTCACGGGTGAGGTTGGTAAACACCGCCACGTCGTAGTGCACGGCATCAACGCGGCCCTGGTCCAGTGCGTGCGAGCTGACTTCCATCGCCACCGCCTTGGCGCCGCCATCGCGCAGTTGGGCCAGCACTTCATGCATCTGCAGCACCAGCGGCGTGGTGAAGCCGGTCGGCACCACATCGCCGTACAGGCCAACACCCAGCGTGCCGATCGAGCCACTGGGCTTGCCCAGCAGATGCCAGGCCTGACCAAGCAACTGCACGGTCGAGGTCTTGCCGTTGGTGCCGGTGACGCCAACCATGGTCATCGCCCGCGAGGGCTGGCCGTGGAACTGGTCGGCCATCGCGCCCATGCGCGAACGCAGACCGGGCACGGCGATGGCATCGGCTGGTGCCGGCAGTTCGGCCGGTGCCGGCGGATCAAACAGGATTGCGGCCGCGCCGGCAGCCTTGGCCTGCTCGACAAAACCCAGCCCATGCGCGCCAAAGCCGGCGATTGCGACGAACGCATCACCGGCGCGCACATGCCGTGAATCCAGAACCAGGCCGCCGATCTGCGGGTCCTGCGGCAGGACCAGATCCGGCAGCAACTGTGACAATTTCATTGTGTGGCTCACTGGCGCACCTCCGTGGCGGCAGGCGTCGGAGCGACGGCCGTCGGCAGTGCGGCATCAAATTCGGCCGTGGCATTGGGCGCCTCGTCCGGGTCCTGCGGAATCGGCAGCGGCGCAGCACTGCTACCCGGCTTGCCGCCCACCTTGCCTGCGGCCTGCGCGGCCAGCCACGACTGAATGTCGTCCGGCGGCACGTCCATCAGGCGCAGCGTGCCTTCCATCACGTGGTGGAAGACCGGTGCGGAAACCAGACCGCCGTACTGCAGCGAGCCCTGCGGGTCGTTGACCACGATCACCGCGGCGTAGCGCGGGTTGGTTGCCGGCACCACACCCGCGAACAGCAGGTTGTAGTGGCCGCGCTCGTAGCCATTGGGGCCGTTCTTGCGCGCGGTACCGGTCTTGCCGGCTACGTGATAGCCGAGGATCGCCGCCTGCTTGGCACCGCCATTGGTGACCACGGTTTCCATCATGCGCACGACCTCGCGCGCCACTTCCGGGTCGATGACCTGGCGCGCTTCGTTGCGCTGGCCCTTGATGAAGGTCGGCTGGATCACCTGCCCGCCATTGGCCAGCGCCGAGTACGCCTGGGCGATCTGCAGCGGCGTCACCGACAAGCCGTAGCCGTAGGACATGGTGGTCTTGGTGGTGCCATACCAGCTCGGGCTGCCCGGGCGCGCGACCACACCCGACGATTCGCCAGGGAAGCCGCTGTTCGGGGCGACGCCGTAGCCGAAGCCACGCACCGAGTCATAGAAGGTCTGGTCCGGGATGCGCGCCACGATCTTGGCCGCGCCGATGTTCGAGCTGCGGGTAATCACGCCGGTGACATTCAGCACACCGTTGTTACGCGGCACATCGCGAATGGTGTAACGACCCAGCGACATGTAACCCGGATTGGTGTCAATGATCGTGTCCGGCGTCACCACGTGGTTCTGCAACGCGGTGGCAATGGTCAGCGGCTTCATCGTCGAGCCGGGTTCGACCAGGTCGGTGACGGCGCGGTTGCGGCGGGTGTCCGGGGTCGCGCCACTGACCGAATTCGGGTTGTAGGTCGGCAGGTTGGCCATGGCCATCACTTCGCCGGTAGCCACATCCATGATCACGATGGAACCGCCAGCCGCCTTGTTGGTGGTGACCGCATTGCGCAGCTCGCGCATCGCCAGGAACTGGATGCGGCGATCGATGCTCAGGGTCAGGTCCTTGCCCGGCTCGGCAGGACGCACCAGATCGATGCTCTCGACAATCGCGCCCTTGCGGTCGCGGATGACACGCTTGGCGCCCGGCTTGCCGCGCAGCCATTCGTCGAAGGCCAGCTCCAGCCCTTCCTGGCCGAGATCATCGATGTTGGTGAAGCCGAGCACGTGTGCCATCGCCTCACCCTGCGGGTAATAGCGACGGAACTCGCGCTGCGAGAACACGCCCGGAATCTTCAGCGCGACCACCTGCTCGGCCACGTCCGGATTGATCCGGCGGCGCAGGTACATGAATTCCTTGTCGGCCTTCTGGGTCAGCTTGGTGGTCAGCTCATCCACCGGCAGCGACAGCGCGCGCGCCAACTCGGGAATACGCTCCGGCGCGCGCAGCAGTTCCTGCGGATTGACCCAGATCGATGCCACCGGCGTGGACACCGCCACCGGCTCGCCATTGCGGTCGGTGATCATGCCGCGCGAGGTCGGGATCGGCACATCGCGCAGGAAGCGGGCTTCGCCCTCGCGCTGGTAGAAATCGTTGTTGATCAGCTGCACGTAAGCCGCACGACCGACCAGCGTCACCGCACACAGACCCAGCCCCACGCCAACCATCAGCATGCGGTTACGCAGGTTGAACTGCGTGCGGGTACGGTTGCGGCTGGGCTTGTTCATGGCCGGATCACCACGATGTCAGCAGCCTCGGGGAACTTCATGCCGAGGCGGCCACGGGCTTCCTGGTCCACGCGCGTGGCCTGGGCCAGGGTGGCCTGTTCCAGTTGCAGGCGGCCGAACTCGATGTTGAGTTCGTCACGCGCGTGCTCCAGCTTGGACAGCTCGACGAACAGCTGGCGGTGGCGGTGGCGCATGAACACCACGCCGATTGCCGAGGCAATCGTGCATGCCAGCAGGACGATCAACAGCAGGCGGCTCATCCGGCCACCTCGCACTTCTGCGCCACGCGCAGCACGGCGCTGCGCGAGCGTGGGTTCATCGCCAGCTCGTCGTCATCAGCCTTGATGGCGCCGCCGATCAGTTCCAGCGTCGGCACGAAGGCCTGCAGTTCCGGCAGCCGGCGATTGGTCGGCGGCGCCTTGGCATGGCGGTTCATGAACTGCTTGACGATGCGGTCTTCCAGCGAGTGGAAGCTGATCACGGCCAGACGGCCACCGGGCTTGAGCCGCGCCATTGCCGCGTCCAGACCGGCTTCAAGGTCGGCCAGTTCGCGGTTGATATGGATGCGGATGGCCTGGAAGCTGCGCGTCGCCGGATGGATCTTGTCCTTGCCACGCGGCATCACCGAGGCGATCAGCTCGGCCAGTTCAGCTGTACGCGTGAACGGCTGCTTCTCACGACGGGCAACGATGGCGCGGGCGATGCGACGGCTCTGCCGCTCATCGCCATAGGTGAACAGCACGTCGGCGATTTCGCGGTCTTCGGCGCGGTTCAACCAATCCGCAGCGCTTTCACCCGAGTCCGGGTCCATGCGCATGTCCAGCGGGCCGTCCTTGCCGAAGCTGAAACCACGCTCGGCCACGTCGAGCTGCGGCGAGGACACGCCCAGGTCGAACAGAACGCCATCCAGACCGGCAGCGGTTTCGCTCCAGTCCAGCAGGTCGGCAAAGCTGCCGCGATAGATAGCGACACGGCTGTCCGGCGCGAAATCGCGCTCGGCCACGGCAATGGCCTCGGGATCCTTGTCCATCACCAGCAGGCGCCCTTCCGGGCCGAGCTGGCGCAGCACGCCGCCAGCGTGACCGCCACGACCGAACGTGCCATCCAGATAAGTACCGTTTTCGATCACCCTCAGGCCGTCAAGGACCTGGGTGTACAGCACCGGCAGGTGAGCCGCCGGCGGCTGCGACACCGGAGGGTGACCGGCCTGCGCTTCACCGCGCACCCGGGCACCCCGGCTCACAACTTCAGATCGAGAAGCCCATCGCCCAGATCCTCGTCAGACAACGTCTGCTGGATCAGTGCGCGATGCGCTTGCTCGCTCCACAATTCGAACTTCTCACCCATGCCCATCAGCACTGCTTTCTTCTCGATGCCCACCGCGCTGCGGTGACTGGACGGCAGGCTGATACGGCCATTGCCATCCAGTTCCAGATGGGCGGCCGAGCCGACAAGCTTCTGCTGCAGGGTGCGTACTACACGCTGGGTATTGGGCTTTGCCATTACGTCGTCCCGCACCCGCTCCCACTCCTGCTCTGAGTACAACCACAGGCAACCGGCTTCGAACGGGTTATAGGTCAGCACAAGGCGATTACCACTGGCGCGCGCAACCAGGTCGCGGTAGGCGGTTGGCACCGCCATGCGTCCCTTGTCGTCAACCGTGATGGCAGTCTCACCCTGAAACACGCCTGAGGCACCCGTTCGTTCGTTTTGCTTGGGAAGTCATTGAACCACGAAAAACCACAAAAAACCCGGTTTTCCCTCTGATGCCCACCTTAGCAGCGACCCTAGGGTTGTCAACAACTTTCCGCGCACAAAATCACGTGCCGCATCAATGGTTTGCGCCAATGTTTAGAGAGTTGTTCAAGGTTTATCCACAAGTTACTGTTTCGTCTCAAATTTTGAGATTTGTATGAAATTCAGTGGTGTAGAGGCCGCGTGAAAAGCGGGCCACGGCCCAGCCGCCATTCAGCCGCCGATGGCTGACAAGCGCGCAAAACGGCACACTCCGTGCATGTGTCTCGTCGCCCTCGCCTGGAAAACCCACCCGCACTGGCGCCTGTTCATGGTCGGCAACCGTGACGAGTTCCATGCCCGCCCCACCGCCCCCTTGCAGCGCTGGCCTCCCCCTCACGACAACGTGATTGCCGGCCGCGACCTGCGTTCGGGCGGCAGTTGGATGGGGGTGAATCTGCGCGGGCAAGCCGCCGTGGTCACCAATGTGCGTGACCCAAGCGCAGCTACAGGCGGACCTTCGCGCGGCGAACTGATCGCCAGCTACCTGGCTGGCGGACAGGGGGCCAAGGACTATGCCGACAACCTGGCCAGCCGGGCGCCAGCGTTTGCCCCCTTCAATCTATTGGTTGCCGACGCCGGGAATTGCAGCTATCTGGGCAACCACCCGTCCGCCCGGCAGGACCTGCCGCCCGGCGTGCACGGCATGTCCAACGGCGCGTTGGATGCGCCTTGGCCAAAGACCCGCCGTTTGATGGGCGTGCTTGAGGATTGGTTGACTGCTGGTGATGGCGGCCTGGAGCCACTCTGGGCGGCGCTGGCCGATGAGCAGCAGGCGCAGGACGCTCAACTGCCATCTACCGGCGTTCCACTGGAGTTGGAGCGATTGCTATCGAGCGCCTTCATACGTGGAACCGACTACGGCACCCGCGCCAGCACCATCGTGGCGATCGGCCAGGATGGCGGCGGTTTCATCCACGAACGCCGTTTCGGCCCGGATGGTGTGTATCTGGGGGAAACACGCATGGAAATTGGGAAAGAAGGCTTTGGCTCCTAGTCCCCTCCCTTTCGCCGCAGGCGAAGGGGAGGGTTAGGGAGGGGTGCTTTGGCTTTGACCCACAGCCAAAGCAACATCAAAAGCTCCCCCCATCCGCCCTTCGGGCACCTTCCCCCGCAGGCGGGAGAAGGGAAAGAAAAAACAGCAAGGCAAGAGCAACAGCCAAAGCCGCAACAAAAGCCAGCGCCAAAGCCAAAGCCAGCGCCAGAGCCAGAGCCAGAGCCAGAGCAAAAGCAAAAGCCACAATCAGAGCCAGAGCAGGAGCGGAAACCAGAGCAAAAGCCACAGCCACGCTCCTCCCCACCACGATGCGCAGCGAGCCAAGCACTAAATCCGAAGAGCAACAGCCCCCTTTAGTAAAGGGGGCGCGCCGACAGGCGCAGGGAATTGGAGGGCAGAGGCCCGGGGCCCAAAGTTTTGCGCTGCAAAACTTTGGGGCTTTCATCGCCCGCCAGGCGATGAAAGCGGCGGAGCCGGCCGATAAGCCGGGTTTTGTCGTGGACAGTCATTCCTCTAGGCGCTACGTCACCGCAACGCTCAAGCAACCTACCCGGACCCGACGCGGGCCACGCCATTAGGTCCCTATTTGGTCTTGCTCCAGGTGGGGTTTGCCGTACCGGTCTGTTGCCAGACTCGCGGTGCGCTCTTACCGCACCATTTCACCCTTACCACGCACCCGAAGGCCGTTCGGCGGTATCTTTCTGTTGCACTTTCCGTCGGCTCGCGCCGCCCAGGCGTTACCTGGCACCTTGCCCTGTGGAGCCCGGACTTTCCTCGGCATTCCCGAAGGAATGACGCGACTGTCTGGCCGACTCCGCCGCGCGCATTGTCGCACGTCCAGCAGCTGACCGGCCGATCATTTCATTCAGCTGCATCCAGTTGGTAACGCAACGGTCGTACCCCCGCCTCTGTAAAAGAGAGGAGCCAGCCTTCATGCAGGATATCGACCTGTTGGAAGTCAGCATGCGCGCCGCCCTCCTGCAATTGCCGCGACAGTTCATCCAGGGCCGCCAGCGCCCAACTGCGCAACACCGCTGGATCGGCATCTTCAACAAAGGCCACCCGCGGCAACGGCCAGTTGTCGTACAACAGCAACACATTGCGCGACTGCCGCGCGAAGCCAGGCTTGTGCAGCACCTGACGCTTCTTCTCCACCGCCCAGCGCATCACATCCACCCATAACCGCTCCGGCTCATCCCCCGACCACGGGCTGCCCTCATAGGTGTCGGCCAGCAACTGACGCAGCAGCGGGCTGTCCCACTCAGCCCGCGCCTCCTCGGCGCGCCGCTGCGGTACCGGCCGCACCCAACCAGAATTGACGCCGTGCAACTTGGCCTGTACCTGCTTGAAGGCCTCGGGTACCACCTCCATGCATTCCACGCCGACCCGGACATCGCCGGCGTCCACCATGAAGTCAGGGCTTTCGCGCTTGGCCACCCGTAGCGGATAAACCAGCTCCGACGCCCAGGCATTCAACCAGCGCACCATCATCCAGCG
This sequence comes from Stenotrophomonas sp. STEN033, assembly GCF_056856655.1. NCBI lineage: Bacteria > Pseudomonadati > Pseudomonadota > Gammaproteobacteria > Lysobacterales > Lysobacteraceae > Stenotrophomonas > Stenotrophomonas sp. STEN033. Next base: position 13,269 of record NZ_JBXFWM010000020.1, on the reverse strand, counting down.
TTCGCGCTGGGTCTTGATCTCGCCGCCGGTCCCGCCCGCCAGCGGGTGCTCGCGCAGGTCCAGTTGCTGGCGCAGGCTGGCAGCATCGGCCGCCGCCCACATCGCCTCAGTCGTTGCTGCCCTGTCCATACAAGGCCTTGCGCGGCGCGCCGCTCAGTTCGGCCGCCAGCTTGGCGGCAGTGGAAGGCGGCAGGTGCTCGTTCAATTTGGCGTAAAGGCGACGGCCTTCGGCAATCCTGGCCTGCTCATCGTCGCCAGCACCCTGCACCATCACCACGAACTCGCCCTTGCGCTGGTTGTCATCGGCCAGCACCTTGGCCAGCAATTGCTCCAGGCTGCCATCGAGCACGGTCTCGAACAGCTTGGTCAGCTCACGCGCCACCACCGCCGGCCGCTCGGCACCGAACGCACCCACCATGTCGGCCAGCGATTCGGCGATTCGGTGCGAGGACTCGTAGAACACCAGGGTGCCGGTCTCGGCCGCCAGTTTGTTGAGACGCTCGCGGCGGGCCGCGCCCTTGGCCGGCAGGAAGCCTTCAAATACGAAGCGATCGCTGGGCAATCCGGCCACACTCAAGGCAGCAATTGCCGCGCAGGCACCTGGGATTGGACTGACTCTGACCCCCGCCGCACGCGCCGCACGCACCAGGCGAAAGCCCGGGTCGCTGACCAGCGGCGTGCCGGCATCGCTGACCACCGCCAACGACTCGCCGCCCAGCAGGCGTGCCACGACACGTTCGGCCATCGCCTCTTCGTTGTGGTCATGCAGGGCCACCAAGGGTTTGCTGATGCCGAAATGCGAGAGCAACTGACCGGTATGGCGGGTGTCTTCCGCGCAGATGGCGGCCACCGAACGCAGCACCTCCTGCGCGCGCGGGCTCAGATCGGCAAGGTTGCCGATCGGCGTGGCAACGACATACAAGGTGGCAGCAGCAGTACTCATCATCGGTATTTCCGTGGGCCAAGGGTAGAATCGTACCGTTTCCCCCGCCCGGCACTGCCGCGCCCTGTCGAACGGACCTTAAATGAACAAGCCAGTCGCACGGATTTCCGCCCTGTCATTGTCGATGCTGCTGTTCGTCGGCTGCGCCACCACCAGCGTTGCCCCGACCAGCTCGCCCGCCCAGCAGGCAGCCATCGCCCTGCTCGAGCAGGGCAAACCGCGCGATGCCGCGCAGCAACTCGAAGCCCAGGCAGCACTGGTACGCGGTGCCGGCAAGAGCCCATTGCTGGCCGACGCCGCCTTTGCCTGGCACGAAGCCGGTGACAGCGCCCGCGCACGGATGCTGATGGCACAGGTGCAACCGCGCCAGCTGTCCGCTGCGACCCGCCAGCGCTTCAACCTGCTGCAGGCCGAGCTGGCGCTGGGCGACAAGCAGCCGGCCACGGTGCTGCAGGTACTGACCGAGAACCCGGCATCGCTGCCGGCACCCTTGCAGGCGCGCTGGTACCTGGCCCGGGCGCAGGCACTGGAAACCACGGGCGATGCCTTTGCCGCGGCTGCCGAGCGCGCCCGTGCCGGCACCCTGCTCAATGGCACCGAGCGCAATGACAACCAGCGCGCCATCACCCGCCTGCTGGCCGGCCTGAACGACGCCACCCTCAGCAGCCGTGCTGCTGCGCTGCCAGTCGGCGATCCGCTCTACAACCACGCCGGTCGCGCCATGATCGGCCGCGGCTTGCCGCTGCCGCGGCCGTTCGACCGCGATAGCGCCGCGCAGCTGGATACCAGCAAGCGCCCGGCCGCCGATCCCGATGGCTATCGTCCGCCGGTGAAGATGGCGGTACTGCTGCCGCTCAGCGGCAACCTGGCCGCTGCCGGTGCCTCGGTCCGTGACGGCCTGCTGGCCGGCTACTACGGCGAAAGCCGTCGTCGCCCGCCCATCGACTTCATCGATACCAAGGGCACGGCCAGCGGTGCTGGCGCGGCCTACGACAAGGCGGTCGGCAACGGTGTCGACTTCATTGTCGGCCCACTCGGCCGCGACGAGGTGGATGCGCTGTTCCACCGCAGCGAGCTGCCGGTGCCGCTGCTGGCCCTGAATCGCGGCAAGGACGCGCCGCCGCCAGGCAACGCCGCCTTCTCGCTGGCACCCGAGGACGATGGCCTGATGGCCGCCGAGTACCTGCTCGGTCGCGAGCGCCGCAACGTGCTGGTGATCGCCAGCAGTGACGATGCCGGGCGTCGCTCCAGTGGTGCCTTCAAGGAACGCTTCAGCGAGCGTGGCGGCAAGATCGCAACCACCATCACTGTCGGCGAAGTGCCTGCCGACATCACCGCGCAACTGCGCCAGGCAACCGGCGTCGACGCGATCCTGCTCGCAGTCAAGGGCAACCAGGCGCGCGTACTGGCGCCGCAGTTGGCCTTGGCCGGATTGGCCGGCGTCAGCCGTGTCGGCACCTCGCAGTTGACCGCAGGCACTGGCAAGGCCGAAGACGACGTCGCCCTGGATGGCATCGCCTTCCCGACCGAAGCCTGGAACAGCCGTGGCGTGGCCGGCCTGCCGGCCGCTGCCAGCGTCGCCACCACCCTGCCAACCGCACGCGGCGGTGCGGGTCGCCTGTTCGCCTTCGGCTACGACGCCTGGAAGATCACCGCTTATATGGAAAAGCTGGCCACCAGCACCAGTGGCGGCCTCAGCGGTGCCACCGGCACCCTGCATCTGGACGGTTTCGGCAACGTGTTGCGCACGCCGGCCTGGTCCACCTTCAGTGCCGGCCGCCCGGTCGCTATCGGTGATGGCCGCTGAGCAGAGTGAACGCGGCGCAGCGGTGGAAGCCGCTGCCCGTGTGCTGCTGGAGAACGCTGGCCTGCAGTGGCGGGCCAGCAACGTTCGCTTTCGCGGCGGCGAGCTCGACCTGGTGATGTACGACCGCAGCACCGCCAGCCTGGTTTTTGTCGAAGTGCGCTATCGGCGCTCGCTCGGCTTTGGCGGCGGCGCAGCCTCCGTCGACATCAACAAACGCCGCAAGCTGATTCGCGCCGCGCAGCTTTACCTGAGCCAACACCCTGCACTGGCCAACAGCCCCTGCCGCTTCGATGTGGTCGAAGCCAGCGGCGAGCCTCCCCGCCTGAACTGGATACGCGACGCCTTCCGCGCCGACGACTGTTGATGCCAAGCATATTCACCCACGCCGCGGTCCCGCTTGCACTGTGGTGCGCCAGCGAACGCGGACGTATTTCCACCCGGCTGCTGGTCACCGGCGTTGTCGCAGCGATGCTGCCCGATGCCGATGTACTGGCCTTCGCCCTGCATGTCCCCTATGCCGATGCCTTTGGTCATCGCGGCGCCAGTCACTCACTGTTGTTCGCCACGCTGTTGGCGGCCTTGGCAACCGCCTTTGCCAGCACGCTGCGCGCAAGCCGCCTGCAGGCTGCCACATTCGTCTTCATCTGCGCGTTGTCGCACCCGTTGCTGGATGCGTTGACATCGGGCGGCCTTGGTGTCGCGCTGTGGTGGCCATGGAGTGATCAACGCCTGTTCGCGCCTTGGCGACCCATCCGCGTGTCACCGTTCGCCAACAACTTCTTCAGCGCCCGTGGCCTGCAGACCGTGCTGTCGGAACTGCGCTGGGTGTGGCTACCACTGCTGGTCGCCGTTATCGGCTGGCGCTCGATCCAGCACCGTACCCCCGAGGCACGCCAAACCCCATGACCCTCCTGCCCACGGCTTTCGCACAAACCCTGTCGCAACTGCTCGGTGACGACTGGCGCACCGACGCCGCAGCGCTGAAAGCGCACGCGCAGGACAACTCCTGGCGGCACGCCTTGCCACAGGGCGTAGCCATGCCCAGCACGCGCGAACAGGTGCAGGCCATCGTCCGCGCCTGTCGCGCGCACGGCGTGCCGTTGGTCGGACGCGGCACCGGCACCGGCACCACCGGCGCCGCGGTAGCCACGGCCGGCGGCATCGTGTTGTCGTTCGCGCGCATGAACCGCATCGTCGCGATACGACCGGGTGATCGCTGCGCGGTGGTCGAGCCCGGCGTGCTCAATGGCGACCTGCAACACGCCCTGATGCCGCATGGCCTGTTCTGGCCCCCGGACCCGTCCAGCGCCGACATCTGCAGCATCGGCGGCAACCTGGCCTGCAATGCCGGCGGCCCGCGCGCGGTGAAGTACGGCACCAGCCGCGACAATGTACTGGGGCTGGTCGCGGTTACTGGTACCGGCGAGTTGATCCACTGCGGCGGACCCTATACCAAGGACTCGACCGGCTACGACCTCACCCACCTGCTGGTGGGCAGCGAAGGCACGCTGGCGCTGATCGTCGAAGCCACGCTCAAGCTCACTCCCCGCCCACGCAGCCAGGCCGGCCTGCGCGTGCTGTATCGCGACGCGGAGGCGGCGGCCGCCGCGGTGTCACGGGTGATGGCGCAACCGGTGACGCCAACCACATTGGAGTTCATGGACGCACGCAGCCTGCAGCTGCTGCGCCACAACGGCGCGCAGGTGCCCGACGCCGGCGCGATGCTGCTGATCGATGCCGACGGCGATGAGGACACCCTGCCCTACCTGCTCAATGCACTGGCCGAAGCCGCCGAAGGCGACGGCATGCTGGCGCTGGATGTGGCCACCGATGGCAGTGCACGTGACAAGCTGTGGGCGGCACGGCGTGCACTGTCGCCAGCGCTGAAGACCATCGCGCCGGGCAAGATCAATGAAGACGTGGTGGTGCCGGTATCGCAGATTCCCGCACTGGTGGAAGGCGTGCAGCAATTGTCGGCACAGGCCCGGCTGCCGATCGTCACCTTTGGCCATGCCGGCAACGGCAACCTGCACGTCAACATCCTCTATCACCCGGACGACGCCGACGAAAACGCACGCGCGCATGGAGCCCTGCCCAAGGTATTTGCGCTGGCCCTGCAGCTGGGTGGCACCTTGTCGGGAGAGCATGGCATTGGCCTGGCCAAACGCGACTTCATGGCGCAGGCATTTTCGGCAAGCACGCTGGCAACCATGCGCGCCATCAAGCAGGCGCTGGACCCGGACGGCATCCTCAATCCGGGCAAGGTGTTGCCGGAGGCGTAGCGCTGGGCTGGCTGTAGTGCCGAGCCATGCTCGGCAGGGGTCTCACAAGCGCAACGTCGGAAGATTCACTGGCTTCGCGGCTTACCCCGCTCCCACAACCAGCACCATCGCAGGCTCAGGCAATTGCTTCGGCGTAACGGCAGGACAGCAATGCCTTGATCAGGAAATCGACCTGGCTGGTCTCGCGGGCGTCCACCCACATCACCGGCAGGCGGTGGCCTTCGCCGGCCAGGGCATTGCGGAATTCACTGAAACTGAAATCGGGCTCGCGGTCCTGGCAGGTCACGCCCACCGCGAAACAGGCTTCCGGTGCCAGACCACGGAAGCGCTCCAGCAGTGTCAACGTACTTGGCAGCGCGCGCGGGTTGAGTGCGCTCACAAGTACGATCACGCCAATGGCCCCTTCCGCCACGATAGGCCACATGAAGTCCAGATAGGCCTGCCCCGGCACGCCATAGACATGCAGCAACTCGCCGTCACCCAGTTCAATGGAACTGTAATCCAGCGCCACCGTGGTGTGGGACTTGTCCTCGAATGCCTCCAGCGCTGCCTCGTCGCTGATCGGCATTTCGGTGCTGATCGGTTCCATGTCCGAGATCGACCGGATCGCAGTCGTTTTACCCGCACCCATTTCACCGACAAAAACCAACTTGGTTGCCATAGCCGTCAGACCTGAAGCCCCTTGGAAAAGTTGAGCCCGAATCGCTTGGCGATACGTGTGAAGAAGCCGGACACCTTGTTGCCGGCACTACGCGCCGGTGCCGGGGCGGCGCCACTGCCATCCAGCAATCCGGTACACGCCGCCGCCGCCATGATACGGGCAATATCGTCCAACGACGTGCCCGTCGCCTGGGCCAGTTCGCCCGGTTGCCATGGCCGTATCATCATCGCCGCCATCGGCAGCAGCCATTGCATTGGCAATTTGCCGGTCTCCACCTCGGGCCAGCCGCGCAGCTGGCAGGGGTTGGTGGTCTCGCGCTGCAACAGCGGTTCGGGCGAAAGAGCGGCCGCCTGCCAGCAGAAGTCCTCGAAGGCATGGGTGCTGACTGCGTCAGCCATTCCTTCATCCAGCGCCTCGTTGCTGCCCAGCACCGACACGGTCCAACCGGGCTCAGCGGCGGCCTTCAGGCAGTTCTCATAGGGCAGATCACGCAGCAACGTCACCCGCGTGTGCGAGGCATCCATCAGTACCTTGACCAGGCCCATATGCAGCAAGCAGGGTTTGCCGCGGGTGTCCCCGAGGCTACGGAACAGCGTGCGCGGCTGGAAACGCTCACCACTGCTGTCCGATGCCAGCAGTATCTGCCGCAACTGCTGGAAAATATCGCGAACGCTGGCGCCGTAAGCCACGCCGGGAATGGTGAGGCCCGACAGCATCCTGCGTGTCACCGCCAGCACTGGCAGCCCCTGCTGGCTTGCCTCGCGCAACAACTGCTGGCCGTTGCTGTCATCGATACAGGCCACCAGCAGATCCACCTGCTGGTGATTCCACTCCTGCACCTCCGCCTGGATGTACTCGGCCATCAGCAGCGAGCTGGCAACCTTCAGTCGCATCATGTGCAGGACATCCAGGCCCTGACAGCCAATCACGGCGGCGGAAATCTTGCGGACAGGTGCAGTCATGGTGTCGATGACGTCTGTGAGTCGAAGCGCTAGCGACGTGCCGCTGCTCCATCATGGAGCAGCGACATGTCATCGCATCACTTGAAATCGAGCGTCTGTTCGAACGACTTCAACTCATGACGTGCCAGCGCCAGGTTGGCGCGCGAACGGTCCAGCACCACGTACAGGAACAGGTCCGCGTTGCTTTCCAGCGGGCGGATCAGGTGGTACTGCTTGGTCAGGGTGATCAGGATGTCTTCGATCGCATCGGTGATGCCCAACGAGGCGGCAACGCGGCGCTTGGCGCGCACCACTTCGGTATTGCCGGCAGCAGCAACTTCCAGATTGACCGGGCCACCACCCAGCATGCCCAGGGCCATGCCGCTGTCACTGTCGACCAATGCCGCACCGACGAAACCCGCAATTTCATTCAACTTGTCCAGCTTGACGTTCCCAGCCATGTGATTCTCCGTTCCTGATCGATTGTTATCCAAGTGTCGCGTGCAGCCAGGCCGTTGTGCGGCACTGGCAACACGTCTGATTGTCTTACCCGAACTTACTCACCCGCGCCGACTCCCTGGCATGCCAGGCGAACCGCGACGCAGTTGATTTACAGCAAGAGAGTTACAACAACACCTTGATCCGCGCCGCGGCATCGCGAGCGGCATACAGCAGGATGGCAAGGGAGGTATCGGCATGGCCGAGCGCGGCCAGCGTATAGGGACGGTCCGCGGCAACGCGGACCAGCACCATGCTGCCCTGCGAGGTGGACATGGTCACGTAGTCGGCCGCTGTCAGGCCGAGTTCGCGCGACAAGGTTTCCCCTAGCGTCAGGAAAGAATTGCTCATCGCCGACAAGCGTCGTGGATCCAGCTTGTTCAACGAACGGTGAGCAATGGCACGGCCATCTGCCGTGGAGACCAGCAGCATGGAAATGCCGGCGTTGCTGTTGATGACGGTATCGAGTGCTGTGTCCAAGGCACGGCTGTCCACCGTGACCGAGGGCGTACCTACATCACTCATCTTCGCCCTCACTTTTTCCAACGTTGCCGATTCCACCACCGCTTCCCCCTGTTTGCCGTCGCTGGATGCAGACTCTCGATTGCATCAAACCGCGACTTCCATCACGAATGAGATGGTAAATATGAATACGTGGACGCCGCGTGAACACTGAAATCCAGCTTACTGCGAGCGGGGCTCCCCCTCAGGTCCCGAAGCTTGAAAAGTGGTTGTAGCCTTGTCTTGATGCCACCAGCACACCGCCCTCCTGGTTGATCACCTGTACCCCCGTTCCGGCTCGAATATAGCCAATCCGGGTAAGCGGAACTGCTACGGATGCCATGGTTTCGTGCAGCACCTGGCGCAGCGCCGGCGGTGCGGTGAAACACAGCTCGTAATCGTCGCCAGCACCGATACGCAAGGTAGTGAAGCTCTTACACAAGCCTGCCTGCTCTGCCGCCGGTGAGGCTGGCAGCGCCGCCTCCAACACGTCCGCGGCAACCCCGCTGCGTGCGCAGATGTGGCCCAGGTCGGCCAGCAGCCCATCGGACACGTCAACCGCCGCAGTCGCCAAACCCTGCAAAGCAAGGCCAAGTTCAACCCGTGGCGTCGGCCGCGCAAGACGCAGGCGCAGATGCTCCAGCGCCGCATCACCCGCGCTGCGACTGACATCCAGCGCCTGTTGTTGCCACAACGCCAGGGCCAGCCCAGCCTCACCGGGCACGCCACTGACCCAGATATCGTCGCCAACCTGTGCACCATCGCGGCGCAGCGCCTGCCCTGCAGTCACCTGGCCCATCGCGGTGATCGAGATCGACAAGGGTCCACGGGTGGTGTCGCCGCCGATCAAGGCGATACCGTGAAGGTCGGCAAGCGGGAAGAAACCTTCAGCAAACTGGTCCACCCATTGCGCACTGGCATCCGGCAGTGACAGCGACAAACTGCACCAGGCCGGTTGCGCGCCCATCGACGCCAGATCGGACAGATTCACCGCCAGGGCTTTCCAACCGATATCGGCTGGCGGGGTTTCCGCAGGAAAGTGCACACCGCTGTTGAGGGTATCGGTGGTCACCACCAGTTGCTGGCCGGCAGCCGGCTGCAGCAGCGCGGCGTCATCGCCGATCCCCAAGACGATGTCCGCGCGCGCAGCGGTACGCCGGCGGATACGCTCGATCAGGCCAAACTCATCAAGACTCATGATCGCACTCCCCAAAAAACGACAGCGCCGGTGCCGATGATGCCGGCCCGGCGCTGCAGAACATCCGTCGTAGCAAAGCCGCCGTCGGCGGTTACTGGCTGGATTCGGTCTTGCGCCACTCCAGCGCAGCACGGTCAAGCACGCCGTTGACGTAGGTGTGACCGTGCTCGGAGCCGAAACGCTTGGCGGTTTCGATGGCTTCGTTGATCACCACGCGGTAAGGCACATCCTGGCGATAGCGCAGCTCGTAGGCGGCCACGCGCAGCACCGCGCGCTCGATGGCATCCACTTCTTCCACCGCACGGTCGACGAACGGGGCCAAGGCCTCGTCCAGGTCACGGCGGTTGTCCAGCACGCCACGCAGCAGGCCTTCAAAGTAGGCCAGATCGGCGATCTCGTGGGCCTGTTCGTGGGCGAACTGGGCCAGCAGCGACTCGGCGTTGCCGCCGGAGATCTGCCAAGCGTAGATCGCCTGCAGGGCGCGGCGGCGTGCGCGCGAGCGCAAGACCGGGTCGATGCCGTCACGGCGGACGGGTTTTCCGGCAGGCTTGCCGTTGTTCTTGTTGCTCACGGCAACTTCTCCAGAAGATTGACCATTTCCAAGGCCGCCTTCGCGGCCTCCGTACCCTTGTTGCCATGGCTGCCGCCCGCACGCGCGTCGGCATCCTCCTCACGCTCCACCGCCAGCACACCGTTGAGCACCGGCACGCCGAAATCCAGCTGCGCGCGCATCAGGCCTTCGGCACAGCAATCGGATACATGCTCGTAATGACGGGTGTCGCCGCGGATCACGCAGCCCAGGGTGATGATTGCCGAATGATGGCCAGCCGCAGCCAGGCGGGCCGCTACCAGCGGGATCTCCCAGGCGCCCGGCACACGCACCACATCGATGGCCTCCTCACTGACACCGCTGCCGGCCAGGAATTCGCGGGCACCAATGACCAAGGTATCGGTGATACGCGGGTTCCACATGCTGGCAACGATGGCGAAACGGGCCGAATCCGGCGGGAGGAGATAGCCTTCGTAGTGGCTCATAGGGGGCAGGACTCCAAAAGGTGGGTAAGTTTACCGCGCGCGGGCTTTACAGGAGCGGCACGAAAGCAGCGGAAGGGCTGACGCCTGCGGGAACGCGCCATGCGACCTCTCCTCTCCTCGCCCCTTCCCTGCGCCTTTGACGCCGGGAAGGGGAACAAGGGCGATGGGACAGGATGCGTGCACAACCTGTCCGCGACCGCCTCAGACCTGGACGGTCTCGACGATCTCCAGGCCGTAACCGGCCAGGCCGATCTGCCGGCGCGGGGTCCCGAGCACACGCAGCTTGCCCAGGCCCAGGTCCGACAGGATCTGGGCGCCGGCACCGTTGCGGCGCCACTGGCCCACATCCTTGTCCTTGCCCGGGATGACCGGCGCCGGCTGCTGGCGCAGGCGGGCCAGCAGCGCGTTGGTATCGCGCGGTGCCGACAGCACCACCATCACGCCAGCACCCGCGGCATCAATGGCGCGCAGCGCATCGGTACTGGCCACGCCGAAGTCATCACGCCGCCAATGCAGCAGGTCGGCCAAGGGATTCTCCACCTGCACCCGTACCAGGGTCGGCGTGTCCTTGTCCGGGGTGCCGCGGACCAGCGCGAAATGCAGGTCGTTGGCGATGCGGTCACGGTAGGTAACCAGCTTGAAAGCGCCGAACTCGGTGTCGATCTCGCGCTCGTCCACACGCTCTACGGTGTGCTCGGTGGCCAGTCGGTAGGCGATCAGATCTGCGATGGAGCCCATCTTCAAGCCGTGCTCGCGGGCGAACACTTCCAGCTCGGGGCGGCGCGCCATGCTGCCATCGGGATTGAGGATCTCCACCAGCACGCCGGCCGGCTCCAGCCCGGCCAGCATGGCCAGGTCGACGCCGGCTTCGGTGTGGCCGGCGCGGGTCAGCACGCCGCCCGGCTGGGCGATCAGCGGGAAGATATGGCCCGGCTGGTGCAGGTCGGACGGCTTGGCATTGGCCTTCACCGCGGTGCGGATGGTGTGGGCCCGGTCATGCGCGGAGATGCCGGTGGTCACGCCTTCGGCGGCTTCGATGCTGACCGTGAAATTGGTCTGGAACTGCGCGGTATTGGCCTGCACCATCGGCGCCAGGCCGAGGTCGGCGGCACGGGTGCGGGTCAGCGGCAGGCACACCAGGCCGCGGCCATGGGTGACCATGAAGTTGATGTCCGACGGCTTGACCAGCTCGGCGGCCATGATCAGGTCGCCTTCGTTCTCGCGGTCCTCGTCATCGACGATGACCACCATGCGACCGGCGCGGATCTCTTCCAGCAATTCGGGGACGGGGGCGAAATTCATTGTGCGGCTCCTTGGCCCAGCAGGCGCTCGACATAACGGGCGACCAGATCGATTTCCAGGTTCACCGCGCTGCCGACGCCGGTGGCGGAGAACGCGGTATTGGCGACGGTGTGCGGGATCAGCGCGACCTCGAAGCCCTCGTCATCGGCGTCGTTGACGGTGAGGCTGACGCCATCCACGCAGATCGAGCCTTTCTTGGCGATGTACTTCAACAGCGGCTTGGGTGCGGCAAAGCGCCAGCGCAGCGCGCGCGCATCCTCATGGATGGACAGCACCTTGCCGAGGCCATCGACATGGCCGCTGACCAGGTGGCCGCCGAGACGGTCGGTGGGGCGCATGGCGCGTTCCAGGTTGATCACCGCATCCTCGGCGAGGTCGCCGAGCGTGGTCAGGGCCAGGGTTTCGGTTGAGGCATCGGCCTTGAAGCTGCTGCCGTCAAAGTCGATGACGGTCAGGCAGACACCGTTGACGGCGATGCTCTCGCCCATCTGCACTTGTTCGAACGGCAGGTTGCCGACATTGAAGGTGAAGCGGACATCGCCGCCGATGGGTTCGCGTGCAGCCAGACGGCCGACGCCTTCGATGATTCCAGTAAACACTAACGTTCTCCGCGATATGTGAGCGAAAAACGCCGCAAGGCAAACAGGCGCACGGACCCCGCAAGAGGCCCGAGACACCGTCTTCTTTCATCCGGACTATGACCGTCGGCTCCGGTATCTGACCGGATCTGCTGACCTCCGGCCGGGCATCCGTACATGTACGGCCCTTGCTGGAGCGCTCGCGGGCTCATGCAGCACCGCTATCGCGGACCTGCACCTACCGCCGGTGGGGAATTGCACCCCGCCCTGAAGACGTTTGTGAGTGCCGGCGAACCGGCCCGTCGATTGTACCAGCGCCACTTCAGGCTGGCCCTTGGCCGGGCTGAACAAGTGCTTCCCATCCGTGGAACACGGTGGCGGGAGCCTTCGCACCGAGGAGCAGGCAGCCCCAGGCTTTGCGATCACGCCCTGCCGCGGGACAGCAGGCAAACAGGCAGGATCAGCCGATGAACATTGGGATCGTTCTGAAAATGACCACGTATCCAGAACAGGGCCGAGATGACTCAACAGCGGCTTCATCGCCAAAATAAGCACTAAAGTCGCCAAACATCTGGAAAAACAATCAATTTTCCGCTGATCATCCAAAATCATTGCTCGGTGACACGACTTGCCATATGTGAAAATTTCGTTAGACTGCGCCCGCCGTTACATGACGTGACGGTCCCGGCCCGCAATGGGCTGGTTGACACGGATATCGCACCGAAGAGGATTCCATGCGCAAGACCCTGATTCTGGCCGCCATGCTGGCAGCCGCACCTGTTGCCGCCTCCGCTGACGAGCTGAGCTACACCTACGCCGAAGCAGGCTGGACCCAGGTCCAGATCAACGACAACGACCTGAACGACCCGAGCCTGGACGGCGCCTACCTGCGCGGTTCGTACGATATCGCCGACAAGGTCAACCTGTTCGCCGGTTATTCGCAGGTCCGCAAGTCGGTGAACTGGGGCAATGGCGTGCGTTCGAAGTTCCAGCTGGGCCAGCCGGAGCTGGGTGCCGGTTACCACATGAACATGAGCGAGCGCGTCGACTTCACCGCCGACATCGCCTGGCTGCGTCTGAGCCTTGAAGAAAAGGTCAGTGGCGCCGGCGAGTTCAATGGCACCTACAAGGACCACACCAACGCCGGTCGTGTGACCATCGGCCTGCGTGGCAAGCCGTCGGCACGGACCGAAGCCTGGATCAAGGGCGGCGCCCTTGATGGCAGCGACATGGACACCGAGTTCGTCGGCGTGCTGGGCGGCCAGGTCAAGTTCAACAAGACCTGGGGCGTGGTTGCTGAAGGCCAATGGCAGGGCGACTTCGCCCAGTATTCGGTCGGCGTGCGCGCCAGCTTCTGATCCGGCCTTACCGGGTTTAATGCAGCGGGGGCCGAAAGGCCCCCGTTTTTATTGCCCGGCTTACAGCCTGCGTGGTTCACGTAGTGCCGAGACATGCTCGGCAAGTCATTACCGCTAAAGCCCCCTGCCCCCCCTGGCTCGGCACAAAAGACGGTAGCATTGAGG